>DATEMG010000315.1:0-33373 GCA_035275805.1 Blastocatellia bacterium | reverse complement strand
TACATTGATTTGCAACCTGCTCTAAGTGGCGCGCCCAAATCCTCGCGGGCAGGCAGGTGGCCACGAGTCTGCCCGCGAGGACGCAGGCGCTCCAGGCTCAATAAATCACTCCTCCCTCAGCGCGGCGAGCGGATCTACTCGCGCGGCCTTGCGCGCGGGCAGCCAACAAGCCACAAGCGCCACGGCGACAAGCAGCGCCGCTATGAAGGCGAAGGTCAGCGGGTCGGTCATACTCACGCCGTAAAGCTGATCGGCCATCTGTCGCTGCCAAGACCTGGGACTGAAATACTGACTGGCCAGCAACCGTTTCAACCCGTACCCGCAGGCCGCGCCAACTGACAACCCGAGCAACACCATCCACATCCCCTGCCAGACCACAAGCCGCAGCACATCGGCCGGCTGCGCGCCGAGCGCCATGCGAATGCCGATCTCGTTCGTGCGCTGCGCCACGGAGTAGGCCAGCACGCCGGACAATCCGATGGCCGCGAGAATGAGCGCCAGAGCGCCGAAAAAGCTCAGCAACCGGGCATATAGACGTTCTTGCCCCAAGGTCCGCTGCGAGCGCGCCTCCTGCGAGCCGACATCTGTGACCGGCAGATTGCCGTCCAATTCGCGCACGGCCTGGCGCGCAGAGACCACAAGCGCGGTCGGGTCGCCCGTGGTACGCAAGGCAAAGGTCATTCCCCCAAGCGCCTCGACCTCCTGTCTCCAGGGCTTGTAAAGCAGCGGTTCGATTTCCCTCCGCTGGTTGTTGTACTTGGTGTCCGCCACGACGCCGACGATCTCCAGTTCGGGGCTGTTGTCGCCGCCGTCCCTGACACGCTTGCCGAGCGCGTCATCGTTTGGGAAGAACCTTTGAGAGAAGGTTTGGTTGACGATGGCGACCTTAGGCGCGCGCAGGTCGTCTTGTTCGGTGAAGCCGCGCCCGCGCAATAATGGGATCTCCATCGTCGTGAAATAATTTTCGCGCGCCGTCTGCCGATTTGCGGTGCGCTGGGTTGCGGTCTTCTCCGTCTCGCCGGGTAGAAGGATGCCGGTGTTCCACATGAAACGGGATATGAGCGGGACGCTGCTGAACGTGGCCGCGCGCATGCCGGGCAGGTTGTCCAGCCGCTCAAAGAGTCGTTGGTAGAATTGCGTCAGACGTTCGTCTTTGTATCCACCCTGCCCCGGATCCAAACGGAAGAGCAAAATGTTCTCTTGGTTGAAGCCGAGGTTGACCTGCTGCAGGTTATAGAGCGTGCGGATGAACAGTCCCGCGCCGACCAGTAGCAACAGCGACAACGCTACTTGCATGACTACCAATCCTTTGCTCAAACGCGACACCGCGCCCGTCGTGCGCCGGCCCTGTTTGATCGCCGTCGTCAAATCCACCCCGGTCGCCCGCAACGCGGGCGCCAGCCCGAACAGAATTCCGGTCAGCATCGAGACGGCGACGGTAAACGCCAGCACGCGCCAATTGATACTGAGGTCAATTTCGGCTGGCAAAAAGCTCGTGTCCCGGTCCGCCAGCGCCACCAGCGCGCGTTTGCCCCAGAATGCGAAGACGACGCCAAGCGCGCCGCCCATAGACGCGAGCAGGACGCTTTCGGTCAGCAGTTGCCGGATCAGACGCCATCGCCCGGCGCCGACCGCCAGCCGCACGCCGATCTCAGGCCCTCGCAACGACGCCCGAGCCAGCAGCAGATTCGCCACGTTGGCGCAGGCGATCAACAGGACCAGCGCGACGACGCCGAACAGCCCATAGATCGTGGCCGAATAATTCTGGCGACTCTCCATTAGCCCCTGGCTGCCGGATCGGGCGATCAGGCGCGGGTAATCTTTCGGGTCGAGTTTCGCCGGTTCATTGTCTCGGCGCGGCGCCGGCATTACTTCCAGCGCCGCCGCCTGAAACGCGCCGTTCAGGCTGTCGCGAGCCTGCTCGAACCTCGCGCCCGGTTTCAGCCTGCCCATCAAATTTATCCACCAGAACCCAGGCCTGTCGGCCCTGGCCATTCCCGTGCGTTCGCCTAGCAATACGGGCTCGAAGGCCAACGGGACTGTGACGGCGGGACGATCGCTCACCTGCAGCGCGCCGGTAAACTCGGGCGGCGTCACGCCGATGATCGTGAAAGGCGTTTGATTGAGTTTGAGCTGTTGGCCGATGACAGCCGGGTTCGCGCTGAATCGCTCCTGCCAGAATTTATGGCTGATCAAGACGACGGGCGACGCCGCGGCGTTGTCATCCGCGTCCGTGATCGGGCGCCCGAACATCGGCTGCACGCCAAGCCCCGTGTAATAACCGCCCGAAACGGCCTGCCCTCTGATGACTTCGGCCTGTTCATTCGCCACCGCGGTCAATCCATAGACGGGGGCGAACGCGAACAGATCGCTGAGCGGGTCGTCGGTCGCCGCGGCGCGCGCCTGGCGAATTTTCTCAATGATGTCGTAGCGGAACACCGAACCCCCGCGCGTGCCCGGCGGCCCGGCATTGAAACTCCCGCGCATGCCGTTGGTCCTGAACGCGCTCCCGGACTGCCATTCAAACAAAACCAGTCGCGACGGCTGCTTGACCGGCAGCGTCTGCAACAGCACGGCGTCCACGACGCTGAAGAGCGCAGTGTTCGCGCCGATCCCAAGCGCCAGCGAAAGTACGGCGACGAGGGTGAATCCTTTATGCTTTAGCAGCATTCGCATGCCGTAGCGCAGGTCTTGAAACATATGGTCCTCCTCAGAGAAACCGTCCACAAAGAACACGAAGAATCACAAAGGAAGAAATTCTTCGCGTCATTTCCTGAACTTTGTGGACAATTTTCATTCTTTTCCGCGCGTCGCAACGCGACATGAAGGCGCTTCAGAATAGTCTGACAAACTTCAGTTTTATTCACGCCGCAAAGCGACCATTGGATCGACCTTCGTCGCCCGTCGCGCGGGCAGCGGCGCGTACCCAGGGGCGGTTCAATCGTGTCGCAACGCGACCAGCGGATCGACCTTAGTCGCCCGCCACGCCGGAACGAGGCAGGCCGTGAGCGCCACCCCCATGAGCAGCGCCGCGATGGCGGCGAAGGTCACCGGGTCTGTCGCGCTCACGCCGTAAAGCATGCTGGCCATCAAGCGGGTTAATCCGAACGCGGCGACCAGTCCGATCGCAACTCCGCAGAGCGCCATCTTCATTCCGTAATTTACGACCAGACGCAGAATGTCTTTGGGATGCGCGCCCAGCGCTATGCGGACGCCGAGTTCGTGCGTGCGCTGCCCGACGAGGTACGAGATGACGCCGTAGAGGCCGACGCTCGCCAGCAGGAGCGCCACCGCCGCGAACGCCCCGAGCAAGATCATCGAGAAACGCTGGCGGCTGAGAGAGTCGGCGAGCACCTCATTCATTGTCTGCGCTCCGAAAATGACGTTCTGGCTGTTCTGGCTTTGTACAACCCGGCGGACGGCGTCGAAAACCGCCGCCCCGGCGTCTCTCTCGGCGCGCATGATGACGCCCACGCGGGAAGGATTACCTCCCAACTGCCTGAATGGTAAGTAGAGTTGCGCCTGGAGCGTCTCCATTTCGTCAGCGTCGAGACTCCATTGCTTGACGTGCCCGACCACGCCGACGATCTGGAACGGCTCCCGGGCGCCCTCGAGATCGATGCGTTTGCCGAGTGGGTTTTCGCGCTGGAAGAATTTGTGGGCGAAGGCTTCGTCGATCACCGCGACATTCGGAGATTTTTCGTCATCTTGATCGGTGAAAAAGCGGCCCTGCTTTAGCGGAATGCCCATCGCCGTCAGATAGGCGGGTTCGACCCGATATACCAGCGACATGTTCATCTCGCTCGTGCTCGCCGGTTTGGGCTGGCCGTCGAACCAGAAGTATAGATCGTCTTCACCTTGCAAGGGGGACGCGCCCGTCGAGAATGAGGCGGCGCGGACGCCCGGCATGGAGTTGAGCTTGTCGCTGAGTTCTCGCAGATTGGCGCGAACCGCGTCCGGGCTGGCGGTTCTCATTGAAGGCGGAAAACCGAGTCCGAAGGTCAAGACGTTCTCAGCGCGAAAGCCCGGGTCAACGTTCCAGAGCGCGCTCAGGCTGCGAATCATCAACCCTGCGCCGATCAACAAGACCAGCGCCAGAGCCATCTCTACCGCGACCAGGGCTCCTTGCGCGCGGTGGCGTCCGCCGCCCGCGCCGCGCCCGCCCTCTTTCAGCGTTTCCGCCAAACGCCACCGCGAAATCTTCAACGCCGGAGCCAATCCCGCGAGCGTCCCGGCGAACAGCGAAATGGCTAAGGTGAAGAGCAAGACGCGGCCATCCAGCCCAATCTCTTCAGCGCGAGGCAATGCCGTGGGCAGCGCGCTGAGGGCGGCTCGCGTGCCCCAGCCTGCGATCACCAGCCCCAACCCGCCGCCGATCAAGGCCAGCAGCGCGCTTTCGGTCAGCGATTGGCGCAGCAATCGCCATTGTCCCGCGCCCAACGCGGCGCGAATGGCGAATTCGCGCGTCCTTCCGGTGGAGCGCGCCAGCAGCAGATTGCTGACGTTCACACATGCGATCAGCAACACGAAGCCGACCGCGCCGAATAACGTCCACAGAATCGGCCCCATGTCGCCCACCAGCCTCTCCTTGAGCGGGACGAGCGCCGCGCCGTTGCCGCGATTTGCGTCGGGGTAGGCCTCGGCCAGCCGGCGCATCACTCCGTCCAGATCGGCCTGCGCCTGCGCGAGCGTGACGCCGGGCTTGAGCCGGCCAATGCCGTGCAGTCCCAAAGCGGCGCGCCGGTTCTGCAGCGCGGGGTTGTCCCACTGGCCGATGGGAGCATAGACGTCGATGTCGCGATAGAGAGTGAAGCTCGCCGGCAGCACGCCGACAATCGTGTAACTCTTGTCATCCAAGGTCAGGCTCTTGCCCACCGCGTCCGGCGAGGCGTCGAACTTGCGCCGCCAAAGGCCTGCGCTGATCACCGCCACAGGGGCCGCGCCGCGCTCATCTTCGCCCGGCGCAAAGCCCCGCCCGAACGCGGGCCGAACGCCGAGCGCGGAGAAGAACTCCGCCGAGACCCAGCGACCGTCAACCTGTTCGGCGTCGCCTACGCCGATCAGATTGAAACTCGTCCAGCGTGAAATGGCCATCGCGGAGAAGGTTCGGTTCTCTCTCTGCCAGTCACGAAAATTGAGATAGGGAATGGCCCCAGTCGCGAAATTCGGCTTGCTCTGATGTAGCGTGATGAGTTGTTCTGGATGCGGGAAGGGCAGCGGGTTGAGCAGCACGCCGTTGACCACCGAAAAGAGCGCGGCGTTGGCGCCGATGCCCAACGCGAGAGTCATTATTATCACAACGGCGACGCCGGGATTCTTCAGCAACATTCGTGCGCCGAAACGCAGGTCTTGAAACATTTCGTCCTCCAATCTATTGATTGCGGATTGCGGATTTAGAAACCTCTTGACTATAAGAAACACCACGGTCGACCAATTCGTGGCATGAATTTTCGGCGCGGCGGCGCGCGCGTAAGCAAGCGGTCATGCGCCAGGTTCAATCCGCAATACACAATCGGATCAGTCCTGCCGCAGAGCGACCACCGGGTCTACTTTCGCCGCGCGGCGCGCGGGAATGAAGCAGGCCGCCGCGGCGACCACGACGAGCAGAACCGCCACGCCCAGGAACGAGACCGGGTCAAAGGTTCTCGCCCGGAACAATTCCAACTGGCTGCCCAGCAGTCGTGTCACGCCCAGGCTTGCGAGAATTCCGACGACGAGGCCAACGCCGACCAGCCTGCCGCCCGCACGGAAGATCAGGGAGAGAATGTCGCGCGGTCGCGCCCCCATAGCCATGCGCACGCCGATCTCGCGCGTCCGCATCGAGACCAGGTAGGACAGGACGCTGAAGATGCCGGCCATCGCCAGCGCAAGACCGAGCGCCGCGAAGAGGCTGAAGAGCGCCATAATGAAGCGCGGCTGCGCCGTCCGAAAACCTAGTATCTCGTCGAAGGTGGTCGGACCGTTGACGGGTTGTTCTTGGTCCATCGCGCGCACTTGCGCCCGCAACGCGTTGACGAGCGCGGTTGAGTCGCCCTGGGCGCGAACGGCCAGCAGGCGCTGCGACGGCGCCAGCAGGGTGTAAGGGATAAGAACCGCGGGCCTGGGGTCATTGCGGATGTCGTCATTTCGCGTATTGCCGACCACGCCGACGATAGTGACGTAGGGCGAGACGTTCGGCGGCGTCAACACGTCCGGCGAGCCGGGCTTTTCGAGCGTATCCAGCTTGAGTCGCCGTCCAATGGGATTTTCTCCCGCCGGCCAGAGTTTGGCGGCCGACTCATTGACGACCGCCAGCGGCTCGGCGGCGTCGATCTCGCGATCGGTCAGCATCCGCCCCTGCCGGAGCGGAATGCTCAACGCGTTCAGGTAATCGGCGCTGACCAGGTTCATAGTGATGCGGCGCGTCTCGGCGTCGCCCTGGCCGTCGAGCGCGAATGTGGACTGTGGCCCGCCGAAGGGCAGCCCTCCGACGCCGATCGTCGCGGCCTGTACGCCGGGCAGGCTCTCCACGCGCTCCAACAACTCTCGCGCGAAGCGATTGCGCTGCTCCCATGTCGCGTAACGTTTGGGAGGCAGGGGCAATCCGATGGATATCACCCGCTCGGGCCGGAAACCCAGATCGACCTGTTGCAGCGCGATGAAACTGCGGATGGTCAGGCCGGCGCCCACCAGCAACACCACCGACAACGCAACCTCAATGACCACCAGCGCCGCGCGCGTCCGCCCGCCCGCTGAAGCGCCGGAAGCGCGCGCGTCGTCCTTCAGCGCCGCAACCAGGTCTGGCCGCGACGACTGAAGCGCCGGCGCCAGGCCGAAGAGGATTCCGGTCAGCGTCGAGACCGCCACGCAAAAGAACAGGACGTAACGATTCACCTCGATCCGCGCCTCGTTGGGCACGAAGAAACTCGGCATCAACGCCACCATCAATTGCGTGATCCAGTACGCGAACAGTAGGCCTAGCAATCCGCCGATCATCGAAACCAGGACGTTTTCGGTCAGCAATTGCCGCACTATCTGGCCGCGCCGCGCGCCCATCGAAAGCCGGATTGCCATTTCGCGGGTTCGCGCCGTCGCTTTGGCGAGTTGCAGATTGGCGACGTTGGCGCAGGCTATCAGCAGCAGGAACCCCACCGCCCCGAAAAGTAATTGCAGGCTCCGCTGCATTGTCCCGCTGGCTACGGTGATGTCCAGATAGTTCGTCAATTGGGTTGTGAACTGGTCTCGTGGAAAGCCGGACGGATTCGCTTTGGCCAGCTCCAGTTGAAGCGCATGAAGTTGCTGTTCGGCGGCGGCGGGCGATTTTTCCGGCTTCAATCGCGTGATAGGAAAGACAATTTGCGGGTCGCGGGAAACAGTTCCCAGCGGCAGCCATAAGCCGTTGTCGGTCCACCAGCCGAATCGCGGCGGCATAACGCCGACGATGGTGTGCGGCTGGTCGTTCAACCGCAGAGTCTTGCCGATCGCCTTGGGATCGCCTCCGAAGAGAATTTGCCAGCGGCGAAAGCTGAGCACCGTGACAGGCTCCGGATCGCCGTCGGGGCGAATATCCGAAGGCTGAATCGTACGGCCCAGCAGAGGCGGCACGCCTAGGAAATTGAACGCGTTGCCTGACACCCGATTGGCCTGAAGCGTCTCAGGCGCGTATTCACCGGTCAACAGCGCCCGCCCCGGGGCCGTCGCCATCACATCCGCGAAGACTGGCAGTTTCGCCATTTCCAAATATTCATTCAGCCGGTAGGGGCGCATCCGCTGATTCGATTGCGCCGTGCGAAGTCCGGGCGTCCATATGCCCTCGGGTTTCGCGTAAGGGTAAGGGCTGATCAGCACAGCGTAGACCACGCTAAAGAGCGCCGTCGTGGCGCCGATGCCGAACGCCAGCGTGAGCGCGGCGACCAAAGTGAAGCCGGGCCTCTTCAGCAACATTCGCACGCCGAACCGCAAGTCTTGAAACATTTATTTCTCCAGTCTTCGTGGTTGTAACAACAGCGCATCTCGGAACGCGCCCAGAGCCGAACAAAACTCTCTACGATTTACCATTACCCTTTTCCTCGGAAAATTTACCATTTGCGCTGAACCCATTCGCCAATCACTCGCGCCGAATCGCGACCAGCGGGTCAACCTGCGTCGCGCGCCGCGCTGGAATCCAGCAGGCCACAAACGACACACCGATCAGCAATAGGGGAACGGCCACGAATGTCGCCGGGTCAGTCGCTCCTACGCCGTAGAGCAGGTTCGCCATCAATCGCGTCGCCGCGAAGGCCAGCGCCAGCCCGGCGCCCACGCCGGCGAACGTCAACGCCATTCCCTGGCGCAACGCGAGCTTCAACACGTCGAAGCTGTTCGCGCCGAGCGCGATGCGGATTCCGATTTCGTGCGTCCGATGCGCGACGAGGTAGGAAGTCACGCCGTAAATCCCGATGCCCGCAAGCGCGAGCGCCGTCAGCGCGAACAAGCTCACAAGCAGCAGTATGAATCGCCGGCCCGCCGCCGCCGCCGCCGCGACTGTTTCAAGCGTCTTTACCTCCGAAATCGGCATCTCTCTGTCGAGCGCGCGGACCTCACGGCGCACGGCTTCTAGAAGACTCAGCGGGTCTTTGTCGGCGCGAATGGCCAGCGCCACCTCCGGGTATGGTTCTTGTGTGATGGGAAAATAATATGCGGGTTCGGCTACGGCGGAATTTGGATAGTCTTTCACATCGCCGATTATGCCGACGACCTGCGTCCAGTATACGTCTTTCCGTGAAGCGTCGCTGATGCCGATGCGCTTTCCGACGGCGTCTTCACCGGGCCAGTATTTGCGGGCCATGGCCTGATTGATCAGGATGACGGGGTTCGACCCGCGCCTGTCGCGCGGGTCGAACCAGCGCCCCGACAGAAGCGGCACGCCGATCGTGCGCATGTAGTCGGCGCTGACGAAATGATATTGCGCCTCCGGGGCCTGATCCGGCGGGAAGGTTTTGCCCTCTATCGTAAAGCCGCCGCCCCTGTTTTGATAACCGGTCCAGGGCAGGTCCGAGGTCACGCCAGCCGAACGGACGCCGGGCAATGCGGAGACTCGCTCGACCAGTCGCTGTAAAAAAGAGATTTGCGGTTCCCCATATGCATATCTGGCGCCGGGAAGAACGACGCTCATCGTCAGCACGCCTTCGGGATTGAAACCCGGATCTGTTTGCTGCAATTTCAGGAAGCTGCGCATCAACAAGCCCGTGCCGAGGAGCAGCGCCAGCGCCAGCGAGACTTCCGCGACCACCAGCGCGCCGCGCGTCTGGCGCTGCCGTTTGCCGCCCGACGCCGCGCGACCGCCTTCCTTCAGCGATTCGTTGAGGTTGATTTTCAGGCTCTGAAGCGCCGGAGCCATTCCGAACAACAATCCGGTCAGCAGACTGACAAGGATCGTGAAGACGAGAATGCGCCCGTCGAGGTTTATCATCTGCAGCCGCGGGAGTTGCTCCGGCCCGAGTCTGACGAGCGCATTGATCGCCAGTTTTGCCAGCAGCAGCCCCAGCAGTCCGCCCATCGCGGCGAGCGTCAAACTTTCGATCAGCAGTTGCCGGATGATGCGCGCGCCGCCCGCGCCCAATGCGACGCGCACGGCGATCTCGCGCTCACGCGCGGCGGCGCGCGCCAGCGTCAGGTTTGCGACGTTGACGCACGCGATCAACAGCACAAGGAAGACCGCCGCGAGCAGCAGGAGCAGCATCCTCCGCGACCCTTCGACAATCTCCTCGCGCAGCGGCTGAGTCAGAGTTCTCGCCTCCCCCCGATCCCGATAGGTGTCGGGATATTGCTCGGCCAACCGCGCGGCTATTAGATCGAATTCCGCCTCTGCCTGCTGGCGTGTGACGCCATGTTTGAGTCTGCCGATGACGTTCACGATGTGCGCGCTGCGCGGCCTGTTCGGCCCCAGCCTCATCGGCCACCAGATGTCGACGCTCTCGCCGTGCGGCAGCGGACGATAGCCGCCGCCGACGTGCTGCAATCCGGCGGGCGCCACGCCGACGACCGTGAACGATTTGCCCGACAGCCTGATCGTCTTTCCGACGATCATCGGATCGCCTTGGAAACGGCGCAGCCACAGGCCATGACTCAATATGACGACCGCGCTGTCATCCGGAATCTCTTCTTCGCGGGTAAATTCACGCCCCAACATTGGCTGGAGGCCGAGCGCCCGGAAATAGCCCGATGACGCCCGCATTCCCAGCAATCGCTCCGCCCTATCTTCTAGAGCGAGTTCCAGGTCCTGGCGAAAGTATCCCGCGAGGGATTCGAACGAGGTATTCTGCTCACGGTAATCGCGGAAATCGGCAGGCGACATCGGAGCCTTCGGCAAGACTGTGATGCTCTGAAAGACTCGCACTAAACGTTCCGGTTCGGGATAGGGCAGCGGTTTGAGCAGCACGCCGTCGACGACGCTGAAGATCGCCGTGTTTGCGCCGATGCCCAAGCTGAGCGTTATGACGGCAATCGCGGTGAATCCTGGATTCTTCCGCAGCATTCGCAAACCGAACCGCAGGTCTTGAAACATTTCATCCTCCAGTCTTCGTGGTTGTAAATGCAGCGCGTCCCAAAACGCGCCGGCAATGCGCCACAGCAGATCGAGTTTGTTTCGCCGGTCGAGCCTGTCCCAATCAGCCAACAGCGCCTCGCGCGAGCGCAACTCCGCCTCCCACTCCTGCCGCCAGTCGGCGCGCAAGCGGCGCGGCACGAGCACGCCGATGAATTTGATCAGCCAGAGATGAGGTTTCATAAAGCCATTTTTGAGACGTCCAGATATAGAAATCCTTGATCTTCGTCCGCCGCGCGGCGGCGGGAAGACGCCCGCTTATTCGTCGCGAAGCGCTACCATCGGATCGACTTTCGTCGCCCGTCGCGCCGGCAGGTAACAGGCCATCAGCGCTACTAGAAGAAGAAGCAGCGCGATCCCCACAAACGTCGGCGGATCGGTCACGCTCACTCCGTGCAACATGCTCTTAAGCAGACGCGTCACAGCGACCGCCACCGTCAGGCCGAGCGTCACGCCCAATAACGTCAGGCGCATCCCTTGCCCGATTACCAACCTCAATACATCGTGGCTCTGAGCGCCGAGCGCCAGGCGCAAACCGATTTCCTGCCTGCGCTGTGTGACCGCATACGAAAGCGTTCCGTAAAGCCCGATGGCGGCGATCAACAAGCCGACGACGGCGAATACGCCATACAACGTCAAGGTGAAGCGCCGCTGACCGAGCGAGTCAGAAAACACTCGATCGAGCGTGCGGAATTGGAGCGGGACGTCCGGGCGTAACGATTGCACAGCGGCGCGCATTGCCGGGATCAAATGCTCCAGGGCCAAAGGCGTGCGGACGATGATGGAGAGATTGACTACCTGCCACCACTGCGGTCGCTGCAGCGAATAGGCGTAGACCATCGGCGTCGCTTCATTCGCCAGGTCGACGTTATGAGCGTCGCCTACGACGCCTATGATTTGCAGCGGTCGATCGTCGCCGCCGATTCTGCCGAAATGTAAGGTGCGACCAAGAGGGTCTTCGGTCGGCCAATAACGCGCCGCGAGCGATTGGCTGATGACGGCGACATGAGGCGCGTTCACTATGTCGCGGCTGTCGAACATTCTTCCGCGCCGCAGCGGAATGCCCATCGCGGCGAAGTATCCCGCGCTCGCCACGCGATAATTCGCCTGTCCGCGCCGCGCCGGGTTAGCGTCAACAAGGAACGTCTCCTCGCGGCGTCCGCCTGTCAACGGCAAAACGTTAATGCCGCCCACAGCCTCGACGCCCGGCGACTGTTGGAGTCGTTCCAGCAACTGAACATAGAACTGTCGCAGACGTTCATCTTCCGCCACAGACACGGTGGAAGGCAGCGCAAGAGTCATCGCCAAAGCCTTCGTCGTGTTGAAGCCTGGATCGGTTTGCCAAAGCTTGATAAAGCTGCGGCCCAGTAACCCCGCCCCGACCAGCAACACGAGCGTCAATGCGAGTTGCGTCACGACCAGCGCGCCCCGCAATCGCCGGGGCAACGTTCCGGTGGATTGCCCGCGCCCGGCTTCTTTCAGGCCGGCCTGCAAATCCTGTCGCTCGAATTGCCAGGCCGGTGGCAAGCCCAATGTAGCGGCGATCAACACGGCCAGCGCGCAGGCGAAGAGCAACACGCGCCCGTTCACCGCTACGACGTTCACACGCGGCAAATAGCCCTGCTCGAGCTGCAACAGTAGCCGGACGCCAGCTTTTGCCAACAACGCGCCGAGCGCAGCCGAGGGCAGGGTCAGCAACAAATTCTCGAACACCAATTGTCGCGCCATCCGCATCCGTCCGGCCCCCAACGCCGTCCTGATTGTGAATTCGCGCCAGCGCGTCGTGTATTGCGCAAGCAGCAGGTTCGAGACATTGGCGCAGGCGACCAGCAATAGCAGTCCGACGGCGCCGAGCAGGAGCCATAAACCTTCGCGCACGTCGCGCGTCAGAAACTGTTTCAGCGGCAGCGGCGCAAAATCCACTGCATCCATTTTTTCGCCGTGCGTTCGCCGCAACTCTTTGCCGATGGCGCTTACCTCCGCGCGCGCCTGCTCCAACGTGACGCCCGCCCGCAGCCTCCCTATCACAGGCCAGATGTGCGCCGTGCGCGAAAGGTTCGGCGGATCAGTGTTGCGTGTCATCCAGAGCTCACAATCCGCCGGATAGTCGAAGCCCGGCGGCATTACTCCTACGACGTTGCAGTTTGCGCCGTCTATATTCAATTTCACCGCGCTGAAATCCGGGCGTCCGCCCAGCATTCGACGCCAATACCCGTGGCTGACCACGACCGCCACAGGCCCGCCGTACTTTTCTTCTTCCGGCAGAAACCCGCGGCCGGCCCAAGGCCGTACGCCCATCACGTCAAAGAACCCCCGAGAGACGACGGCTACGCGCGCCCGGGCGGCCTCGCTCGCGCCCGTCACCGCCAGCGGAAAGCTGTTCGACGCATACGCCAGCGCCGCGAAACTTCGATTTCGCGCTTCCAAATCCCCAAAGTTCGCCTCGGCCATCGCCATCATGACGCCCTTGTCATTGACTTCGCGCAGCAATAACAGCCGCTCCGCTTCGGGGTAAGGCAGCGGACGCAACAACACGGCGTCCACCACGCTGTAAATCGCAGTCGTCGCCCCGATGCCCAGACTGAGCGTCAGCGCCGCGATCGACGTGAAGCTTTTGTGCTTGAGCAGCATCCGCGCGCCATATCGCATGTCTTGGAACATCTCGTCCTCCAGTCTTCGTGGTTGTAACAACAGCGCGTCCCAAAACGCCCCGGCGCCCCGTCGCAGCAGATCGATTTTGTTTCGCCAGTCGAGCCTGTCCCATTCAGCCAACAACTCTTCGCGGTAACGCAATTCCGCTTCCCACTCCTGCCGCCAATCGCGGCGCAATCGTCGAGGCACAAACACGCCGATGAAGCGAATCAGCCAAAGCCAGAAGCGAAAGCGAGTTGTTTGCGATAAACCAGGCATCGATCACTCGTGCCGAAGCGCGATTATCGGGTCTACTCTGCTGGCGCGGCGCGCGGGCACGAAGCAGGCCAGCAAGGCGACGATGAGAAGCAGTGACACGACGCCCCCGTAGGCGACGAGGTCGGCGCCGCTCGATCCCAATAGCATGCTTTGCAAAACTCGCGTCGCCGCGATTGAGATGGGAATGCCGACCAGGACGCCTATCGAAACCAGCGTCATCGCCTGCCTCACAACCAGCATTTGGACGTTCATCGCTTGCGCGCCGAGCGCCATCCGAATGCCGATTTCGCGCGTTCGTTGGGCGACGGTAAACGCCAGCGTTCCGTAAATCCCCAGCGCGGCCAACGTCAACGCCAGACTGCCCAGGGCGGTCGCCAATTCGGAAACGTTACGCGCTTCGGTGACTTTCCCGTCTCTTGCAATGCTCTCTTCCATGGTGAAGCTGTCGAAGCGCAACACCGGTTCCAGCGCGAGCGTTTCTTTGAGCGCCAGTTGCTTTAGACTTGCGGCGTCGCGCGTCGAGCGCACGAGGAAGGAACCCTCTACTCCCCACTTTCGCTCCACAGCGGGGGCGTAAAAAAAGAGCGGGGGGATTTCGCCGACTCTCCAGGTCTGAGCGTCCCGCGCGACGCCGATGATCTGCGCGGCTGGCAGATCTATTTGAATGGCGCCATTCCGCAACCGCCTCTCGGCGCGTATCGTTTTGCCAAGCGGATTTTCGTCGGGCCAAAGCCGGTTCGCCGTGGATTCACTTACGATCACGACTGGCGCGCGTGTACGCGCTTCTTCCGCGGTGAAATCGCGCCCCTGCATGAGTGGCGTCCCGACAGTCGCGAAGTAATCCGACGACACCCAACGGAAGGGCGCGGGCTCAAATCGCTTTTCGCTCGCGTCCTGCTCGGCGGGTAAAACCAGGGTTGCGCGCCCGCCGAAGCCGAAATTTGGGCTGACCTTCGCTACGCCCGGCAATCCCTGCAATCGTTCCTGCAATTGCTGGTGAAACAGTTGCAGCCGACCTTCGTCATAGCCGGTCAGTTCCAGGCTGTAAAAAACAACGAGCAGCTTTTTCGTCTCAAATCCGGGGTCGGCCGAGAGCGCATTTGCCAGCCTGCGTAACAACAAACTCGCTGGAATCAACAGCGCCAGGCAAAGCGCGACCTGCGCGACGACCAGGCCGTTACGCAGCCACGAACGCGCGAGGCGTCCGCCGAAGGCCGCGTTGTCCTCCTTAATGACCGCGATCAAATTGGGTTTGGTCGCCCGTAGCGCGGGAATCAGTCCAAAGATAAGACCGCTTAGAGATGACAGCAGAAGCGCGAAGCTCAAGACTCGCCAATCAGGCGTCAGGCTGAGCGACATCCGGGCGAAATCTCCGCCACCCCAGCGGGAAAACAGCAAGGGCAAAAACATCTCGCAACTCCACCATGCGAGCAACACGCCGGCCGCGCCGCCCAGGACTGCCAGCAAAAAGCTTTCAGTCAGCAACTGCCGCATGACTCGCAACCGGCTTGCGCCCAGCGCCAGCCGCACTCCGACCTCTTTCTGCCGCGAAGCCGCCCGCGCCAACAACATATTCGCCAGATTGGAACATGCGATCAGCAAAACCAGTCCGCTCGCGCTGAGGGCCAGCGCCATCGCGTTGCGAAAGCCAGCGCGTCGCAGTTCCTGGCCGGTAATCGGCGTCACCGCGATCGCGCCTTGCCGCGGCGTTTGGTCGGTCGGGCGCGGCAATTGGCTGTACAGCAGGCTCATTTCCGCCTGCGCCTCGACTATTGTCCTGCCGGGTTTCAATCGCGCGTGCAAACTCAGCCATTGATAGTCCTGAGCGCCGAACCAGTCAGGGTTCGCTCCGCCAAAATCCTCCGTGTGAACGCTTGGCATCGCCGCCCGCATCATCAATGGCAGCCAGATATCAGGCGCCTCACTACTCAAGCCGATAAACGCAGAGTTCGTCACGCCGATGACGATGAATGGCTTGCCGTCGAGCGACAGCGGCCGCCCGACGATCTGCGGATTGCCTGCAAAACGCCGCTGCCAGAATTGATGGCTCAATACGACAACCGGGTCGCGGCCGGCGACACGATTTTCCTCCGCCGTGAAAAAGCGTCCGATTTGAACGCCGCCGCCGAGTTCGGACAAATAATTTTCAGAAACAAACGTTCCGCCAATCTCTTCCGGTTCGACGCCCGTCGTCGTTTCGCCCAATAAAAATCGCTCGCCAAACGTGGGCAGCCACGCGGAAACGGTTTGCGCGTGGTCGCGGAAAGCGACGTATTCAGAATACGAAAACTGCCCATACGCTCCGCCGCGATTATCCAACTTGACCACAGTGTCAGGGTCTTTGACGGGCCTCGGGCGCATCAACAGATTGAAGCCCGTAAAGATCGCCGTGTTGACGCCGATGCCGAGCGCGAGCGTCGCCACCGCCAACAATGTGAAGCCCGGCTTCTTAGCCAGCAGTCGCGCGCCGAAACGCAAGTCTTGAAACATGTCGTCCTCCAGTCTTCGCGGTTGTAACAACAGCGCATCCCAAAACGCGCCGACACTACGCCGCAACAAATCGAGTTTGTTTCGTCGATCGAGCCTGTCCCAATTGGCCAGCAACTCTTCGCGCGAGCGTAATTCCGCTTCCCATTCCTGCCGCCAATCGACGCGCAACCTGCGCGGCACGATCAGGCCGATAAATCGGATCAACAAGAGATGTGGTCTCATAGCCCTTTCATCAATCGTGGCGGAGCGCAACCATCGGGTCTATCCGGGTGGCTTTGCGAGCAGGGAATACGCAAGCCGCCAACGCGACGGCGATCAAGATCAGCGAGATGGCCGCAAAGACCGCCGGATCAGTCGCGCTGACGCTGAACAGCAGACCGGACATCAATCGCGTCAGCGCAAAGGCGCCGGCCAATCCGACGGCCACGCCGGCTAAAATCAGTGTCAGTCCCCGTCCGATGACCAGGCGAAGAATCATGCCTGCTTCGGCGCCGAGCGCCATCCGAACGCCGATCTCATGCGCCCGACGGCTGACCGAATAGGCCATCAGGCTGTAAACGCCCACAACCGCCAGCGCGAGCGCGATCGCGGCGAAGATCGCCAGCAGCAGCGTGTAAAAACGCGGTTGCGCGACCGAATCCGAAACCAATTCGTCCAGCGTGCGCACGCGGGTAATGGCCGTGAATTTGTCTTCGCTCAAAATGCGACGGCGAAGCGCAGGGATGATCGCCGCCGGGGCGCCGCTCGTTCGCACGATCAGCTTCAAGGAACTTACGTCGTGTTGCCCGCTCGGCTGGTAAATGGCAGGCTTATTCTCCTGATCCAACCCGAACTGCTTTATGTCGACAGTGACGCCGACGATCTCCATTTGTTTGTCGGGTTCGCCTTTGAAGAAGATGCGGTGGCCGATGGGGTTCATTCCTGCGAAGTAGGTTCGCGCCATCGTCTCGTTGATGATCGCCACGCGCTGCGAACTTTCATTGTCGTCGTCGGTGAACGACCGCCCCTGTTTGAGTGGATTGCCGATGGCCCGGAAATAATCGGCGCTGACGACCGAAACGAATGCGCGTTGCGCTTCAGCGTTGTCCGGTTCGGTTCGCGCGGCGATCGAAATTGACGCGTTCATATATGCGCCGGTGGTCGGCGCGCCCGTCGCCAAGGCTACGGCTTCCACGCCAGGCATGGTTTTCAGCGAATCAGTCATTCGCCGATAATAGTCCGCCCGCTTGTAATCCTTCGGAAATTTGCTGAACGGCGGCGAGAGCGTCAGCGAGACGACGTTGGCCGGCGTGAAGCCCAGTTCGACCTGCCGCAGCTTGACGAAGCTTTTGATCAACAGCCCCGCCCCGGCCAGCAGGACGACGGCCAACGCCGTTTGAGCGACGACCATCAGATCACGAAATCCGAAACGCCGTAACCATCGCCTGCCGCCGCTCCCTGCCGCCGCGCCGTCTTTGAGCGCGTTGTTCAAATCAGGTTTGGAAGAATGCAGCGCAGGAGCCAGTCCGAAAATGATTCCCACCAGCAGCGTCGTGAAAAGCGTAAACGCCAGCACTCGGCCATCCAGATTGACTTGAGCCAGTCGCGGCACGTCCGGAGGATTGAGCGCGATCAGCGCCTTCACCGCCAAGCGCGCCAACGCCAAACCGGCTACGCCGCCCAACACGGCCAGCGTCACGCTTTCGGTCAGCAATTGCCGAATGAGTCGGAGGCGGCTCGCGCCCAGGGCGGCGCGCATCGCCATTTCTTTTTGCCGCGCCGACGCCCGCGCCAGCAGCAGGTTGGCCACGTTGGCGCATGCGATCAGCAACACGAATCCGACCGCGCCGAACAGGACCAGCAGGGAGTTACGGACTTTGCCGACGATGGAATCGTGCAGCGGCTGCAATTCGGTCTCCCATCCTTCGTAATCGTCGGGAATCCGCTGTTTTAGCTGGCTGTTGATCTGCGACACTTCCATCTGAGCCATCTGGGGAGTGACGCCGGGTTTGAGCCGCGCGAGTACGCTCAACCGTCGAATGTTATGGCGATCGTTGGCCGTGATTTTTTCGGGCAGCCAGAACTCTGATTTATCGGGGAAACTGGCTTCCGGCGGCATCACGCCGATGACTGTATATTGGTTAGTGTGATCGAGCGTGATCGAGCGTCCCAGAATCGCAGGGTCGCCGCCGAAACGCCGCTGCCAAAATTTGTGACTGAGGATGACGACGTTGGCCGCGCCTGGCCTGTTCTCTTCCGGGAGAAAATGCCGCCCGATGGCCGGCTGATAGCCAAGCATGGGCAACAAATCGTGGCTGACTCTCGCGCCCGGGATCTGCTCCGGATCGGCCTCGCCGGTGATGACTGAATCTGTAGAATAAAAGACCCCGACGGTTTCAAATGACTGCGCCTGCTTTCGCCACACATTCACGTTGCCCTCGGAGACGGGAATTCCCGAAACACCGGCTATGACCTTGTTCTGCCACAATCGCACGAGCCGCTCCGGCTCGCGGTACGGCAGCGGGCGCAATACGACGCCGTTGACAACGCCGAAGATCGCGCTCGTCGCGCCAATGCCGATGGCCAGCGACAGGATCGCCGCCAACATGAAACTGGGGGCTTTCAACAACATTCGCGCGCCAAACCGCAGGTCTTGAAACATCTCATCCTCCAATCTTCGTGGTTGCAACAGCAGCGCGTCCCGGAACGCCCCCAGGCTGCGCAGCAGCAGATCAAGCTTGTTTCGCCAATCAAGTCGCGCCCATTCGGACAATAGCGTTTCGCGGTAACGCAACTCCGCTTCCCACTCCTGCCGCCAATCGGCGCGCAAACGCCTGGGCACGATCACGCCGACAACGGCGATCAGCCAGAGCCAGAAGCGAAAGCGAGTTTTTTGCGTCGCATTAGCCATTCAGTTCAATCGCGCCGGAGAGCGACCATCGGATCAACCTTTGTCGCGCGCCGCGCCGGGAGGTAACAGGCCAGCGTCGCCACCGCCACGAGCGACGACGCAATGACGCCGAATGTCAGCGGGTCGGATGGGCTGACGCCAAACAACAGGTTCCCCATCAACCGCGTCAGAGCGAACGACGCCGCCAACCCGGCGCCGACGCCCGCCAGCGCCAGCGACATGCCTTGTTTGACTACGAGCTTAAGCACGTCCGCGCGCGCCGCGCCGAGGGCCATCCTGACCCCGATCTCTCTCTCTCTCTGGGCGACCGTGTAGGAGATCACGCCGTAGACGCCGACCGCCGCCAGAAGCAGCGCCAGCGCCGCGAAGATTCCGAGCAGCAGCATGTTGAATCGGCGCGGCGCGACCGACCCGGCGATCACATCTTCCAACGGTTGAATCCCGGAGAGCGGCTGTTCGCGGTCCACCGACCAGACCTGGCTCTTCACCGCCGCGACGATGTTCATAGGATCGCCTTCGGCGCGAATGACCAGGGCGTTGAAGACGCCGGGGAATTGCGGGTACGGCCAATAGATCATCGGGCGTGTGGACGAATCCAACCCGTCGGCCTTCACGTCGCCTACCACGCCGACGATCTCGCCGGTTAGAGGCGGCCCCCAATCATTCATCGTCACGCGACGGCCAAGCGGATCCTCGTTCGGCCAATGACGCCGCGCCATCTCTTCATTGATGATCATCACGCGTGGGGAGTCCGCGCCGTCGCTCTCGGCGAACAATCGTCCTGCGCGCAGCGGAATCGAGAGCGTGCGAAAGTAGTTGGCGTCAACGATGCGAATGTCCGCGATCGGCGCATGATTGGCGTCGGCCAGTTCACGGCCTTCGATCTCGAAGGCCGTCGCGGGGCCGCCGGCGAACGGCAGTGTAGAAGTCAATCCGGCGGAACGCACTCCCGGCGCCGCCGAGACGCGCTCCATGATTTGTCGCAAGATCGCCGTCTGTCGTTTACCGTCGGGGTATTTCGATGACGACAGGTTGAGGTTGATGGTCAAAACGTCGGTCGGATCGAGGCCGCGACTGACTTGAGTCAGCCGCAGGAAGCTGTTGACTAGCAGTCCCGCGCCCACCAGCAAGACGAGCGCCAGCGCGACTTCAAAGACGACCAGCGCCTGGCGCAGCCGGCCTCGCCTCACTGACGCCGCGCCGCGCCCGCCTTCTTTGAGCGTATCGTAGAGCTTCCGATCAGGCAGTTGCAGCGCGGGCGCAAGGCCGAACAGCGCGCCGGTCAGCAAGGACACAATGAGCGAAAAAACGAGCGCGCGCCCGTCAATGTTGACTTCGTTGATACGCGGGAAGTTCGCCGGATCGAGCGACGCGATCAACTTCACTCCCCATGCCGCGATCAGCAAACCCGCCGCGCCGCCAATCAGCGCCAGCGTCAAGCTCTCGGTCAATAACTGTCGCGCCAGCCGCAGACGACTCGCGCCGAGCGCCGCGCGGACGGCCATCTCTCGCTCTCTTGCGGCCGAACGCGCCAGCAGCAGGTTGGCGACGTTGGCGCAGGCGATCAGCAGCAACAGTCCGACCGCGCAGAAGAGCACGATCAACGCCAGTCGCATTGGCGCGACCATTCGGCCCTGCAGTCCGACGGCGTGCGCGCTCAACTCAGGATCAACTCCGGGGTTTTGCTCTTCTATCCGGCGCGCGGAGGCGCCGAGTTCGGCTTGCGCCTGATCAAGCGTCGAGCCTGATCTCAATCGCGCGATTACGCCGAGCAAGTGCGAACGGCGGTTGTCGCGCAGACTGCCGGTGGCCGCCAGCGGCGCCCATAAATCATATTGCCCGGCGAAGGGGTAGCCTGAACGGAAATCGCGCGGCATAACGCCGGCGACGGTCACGCCCGCGCCTCCGACCTTGATCGTCTTCCCGACCAGGCCCGGGTCGGCCCCGTAACGCCTCTGCCAGAGGCCGTGGCTGATGATCACGACATTATTCCGACCAGGCGTGTCTTCCTCCGGCAGAAATGCGCGCCCGAGAGCGGGCGCCACTCCCAGCGTCGAAAAGTATTCCGCCGACACCAGCAGGCTGTTGACCCGCTCCGGCTCAGCGCCGTCGGTGAGGTTGGCGGTCCCGAATCGCGACGCGGCGACGTGTTCGATCGCAGAGGTCGGTCGCCCCAGATCGAGCCTCAGATCGAGGAAGCTGGCGTAAGTGAAATTCGACGTGTGGGGCGACTGCCCGTGTCGCTCCTCGATTACGATGACGCGGTTGGCGTTTGGGAATGGCAACGTACGCAGCAACACCGCGTTCACCGCGCTGAAGATCAAAGTCGTCGCGCCGATGCCCAAAGCCAAAGCGAGAGTGGCGGCGAAAGTGAACCCCGGTTGCGCGCGCAGCCCGCGCAGACCGACCCGTAAATCCTGAATCATTTCATCCTCCAGTCTTTTCGGTTGTAAGAGCAGCGCATCCCAAAACGCGCCGACGCTCCGTCGCAACAGATCAAGTTTGGTTTTCCAATTGAGGTTGTCCCATTCGGCCAGTAGCGTTTCGCGGTAACGCAACTCGGACTCCCACTCCTGCCGCCAATCGGCGCGCAAGCGGCGCGGCACAATCACGCCGATCATGCGGATCAGCCAGAGATGCAGTCGCCATAATCCCTTTCTGTCTTGAATCGGTGTCGTCATTCCATCGCCAACTATTCACAACGCAGCGCGGCTATCGGCTCGACTCTCGCCGCGCGCCGCGCCGGCAGATAACAGGCCAGCATCGCCACGATCGCCAACAACAATGAGATCGCCACGAAAGTCGCCGGATCGGTCGCTGTCACGTCGTAAAGCAATCCGGACATCACGCGAGCGGCGGCGATTGCGCCAAGGACACCGACAGCGCCGCCGATGAGCGTCAGCGTCAATCCTTGTTTTAGGACCAACCGAATGACGTCGCCCGGTCGCGCGCCCAGAGCCATGCGGACGCCGACCTCCTGCGTGCGCTGCGTGACCGAATAGGAAATCACGCTGTAGATGCCGACGGTGGCGAGCGCCAGAGCCACCGCCGCGAAGATGGCTATCAGGAGCGTGTTGAACCGTCGCGGCGCGGTCGTCGAGGCGATCACTTCGTTCAATGTTTTGATCGCCGCCACGGGTTGATCTTTATCGATAGCCGAAATCTGGCTGCGGACGGCGGATGCGAGGCTCACCCGGTCGCCTGACGTTCGCAACAAAAGGTAGGCGTAGTGGATTGGCCGGCGCGGATAGGGAAAATACCAATCCGGTCCGGCCTCCGACTCAAGGCCGCGTTGCCGAATGTCTTTGACGACGCCGACAATCGTCAGCCACGGAGGGCCTTTACCGAGCGCGATTCGTTTGCCGATCGGGTTTTCGTTTGGGAAGTAGCGGCGAGCCATCGATTCGTTGATGATCGCCGTTCCCGGCGCTTCGGCGTTGTCACGCTCGGTGAAATCCTGCCCGGCGACGAAGGGAATGCCCAGAGTTCGAAAATAATTCGGCATGACCGCTTGCCAGGCCGCCCAGGTCGCGTTGTCGGCAGTGTACGCGCGGCCTTCGATGGCGAAGGGATCGTTCAGCGCATTTGCGCCCAACGGCATGACGTTGCTCAGGCTCACTTGTTCAACGCCGGGAAGCGACTTGACTCCGCGGACAAGCTCCTGAAAAAAGGCCGTGACTTGCGCCGGTTCGGTGTATTTGGTCGAGGGCAAATTGATTTCGACGGTCAGCGTTTTATCGACGTCTACGACCGTATCCACACGCTGCAATCGCACGAAGCTATTGAGCATCAAGCCGGCGCCGACCAGCAACGTCATCGCAATCGCAACCTCGCTGACGACCAGCAGATTCCGCAGCCAGTGACGACCGCGTGTCGCCGCCGCGCCGCCTTCCTTCAATGTATGTTGCAGCCTTGGCCTCGATGCCTGCAGCGCCGGAGCCAGTCCGAAGATCAAGCCGGTCAGTACGGAGAGCGCGAGGGTGAAGAACAGGACGCGTCCGTCGACATCGATCTCCTGCAGGCGCGGCAGATTGTCAGGGCCGAGCGCGACGAGCGTCTTGACCCCCAGTGACGCCAGCGTCAAGCCTCCGGCCGCGCCCAGCGCCGCGATCAGCAAACTTTCGGTCAGCAACTGCCGGATCAATCGCAGCCGATGCGCGCCCATCGCCGCGCGGATCGCCATTTCTTTTTGCCGAACTGTCGAGCGCATAAGTAACAGGTTGGCGGCGTTCGCGCAGGCGATCAGCAACACCAGCCCGACCGCGGCGAACAACACCAGTAGCGCGCGGCGGCTATTGCCGACAACTTGCTCCTGCAGAGGCATTACGGTGATGCGCCACCCTCCGCTCTCATTATTCGGGCCGAGATAACCACCACGAAATCCAAGTTCTCGCTCGAACCTTCGGCCGAGCGCCGTCATCTCGGCGCGCGCCTGTTCGATGGTCACGTTCGGTTTTAGAAGCGCGATGACATTCAGGTAATACGGGTCCTGGCGCTGGGTCACCTGCTCGGTCGTGAAGGTGAGCGGAATCCAAAACTCGACCGGCCCGGTGAAATTGAAGCTCGGGTGGGGGAACTCGAAGCCGGCAGGCGTCACGCCGATGATCGTGTAACTCGAGTCACTCAACCTGACGTTCCGCCCTATGACGTTCGGTTCGCCGCCCAGACGCGTCTGCCAGAATTTATGGCTGACGACCATGACGTTGTCGCGCCCGGTCTGGTTTTCCTCGGCTGAGATCAGGCGCCCGAGCGCCGCCTTGGCCCCGAGCATCGGGAATAGGTTGGCCGTCACCCTGGCGCCGGCGACGCGTTCAGCCTGGCTTCCGCCTGTGAGGACGAAATCCTCCTTGTGAAACGACGCGACCGTTTCGAAGCTCTGAGTCTGATCGCGGTAATCCACATACTCCGCCGCCTTCGCGGTCAATTGCTCTATTTTCAAAAGAAGAAAGTTACCCCAGATCATCGCAATCCGGTCCGAGTTTTGATAAGGCAGCGGGCGCAGCAACACGGCGTTGACCACGCTGAAGACCGCCGTATTCGCGCCGATGCCCAGGGCCAAAGCGATGACCGCAGCAATCGTGAACGCGCGCTGCCGCAGCAGCATTCGCGCGCCATAACGCAAGTCCTGAAACATTTCGTCCTCCAGTCTTCGTGGCTGCAACCAGAGCGCGTCCAAAAAAGCCCCGACGCTTCGTCGCACCAAGTCCAGTTTGTTTCGCCAGTCGAGCTTGTCCCAATCGGCCAACAGTGTCTCGCGATAGCGCAACTCGGCCTCCCACTCCTGTCGCCAGTCGGCTCGCAATCGGCGCGGCACTATCACGCCGGCGAGCGCGATCAGCCATAGATGCGGCCTTGAAAAAAACTCTTTGCGATGATCGTGGGCTGGCATAGCGTCATTGAGCGCGCGACGGCTTTGGTTTGGGCGCGGGCTGCGCCTGCGTTTGCTCTAGAAGACGATAGCGCTGGACCGCTTCGGCCAGCGCCTCTTTGCCTTCTTTCGTCAATTCGTAATATTTGCGCGGCGGGCGTTGAGCCGCCTGCGCGATCGTATGCTTTTCCCACTTCGAGTCGACGTAGCCACCCTCTTCCAGCCTCCTAAGCGCCGGGTAGACCGTCCCACTCGGCAGCCCCGTAATGTCCATTATGTCGAACCCGTATTGATAGCCGTTGTCGAGCGCCTGAAGAATCACCGCCACGGTGAATGAAAGATATTTGCCCATGATCCCTCCTGACTTTTGGAGCAATGTTGTATTCGGCATATATAACATTCTACATAGGTAGGTCAACAATTAATGCTGGGGATCTGGCTGAAAGAACGATTTTTTGGGGGAGGATGTGAGGCCTGAGCGCGGGCGATTGGAAATTAGACAGGATGTTGGAGAATGGGGAGTAGGGAGTAGGGAATGGGGAATGGGAGTTGGAAGCCAGGAGCAGTATCTTCTGCCCCACTCCCCACTCCCCACTCCCTTCCTTACTGTTTCTCAAAAACTATGGTGTCTTCCGTCTGCCCATTGTCTCCCGATTGCGTGACCACTTTCGTGATTGTTTTGCCGTCAGCCGAGAGCGTGATCTTGCGTTTGAAAAAGCCGCCTTCTGCTTTAAACTCAATCAGCAGCGCGTCGCCTTCCCATTTTGCGCTGGTCTTCGCCGTTCGGCCTATAACCTCTTGCTCGGTCTCTTTGCCGTCGGTTGTGTATTTGGCTTGAAACGAGCGCTCGCCGTTCGGGGTGGTCATCTTCCAATCCTCCACAAATGCCGGCTCTTTATGATCTATCTTGATCAAGAGGTCTTCCGGGCCGCCGCGCTCGAATTTGCTCTTTTCTCGATTCATCTTCCACGAGCCGGTGAAATCGGGTTTGGTCTGAGCTGCGGCGATTAAAGCGCAAATACAGACGACCGCGGCGATCATAAATGTCGCGGTATTTCTTGGTTTCATGGGTTCCTCCCTGGTTGAAAGTTAGTTGAAAGGTTGATTGTGATATTTCGTCGGTGATAACAAATAATAGAAAATGTTAGTTCGGGATTATTCTACAGTTTGCGCCGGCAGCCGGTGATTGAGCCGGAAAGAAAATGAAAAAAATACTTTCGAGTTGATCGCGCGCGCTTCACGAGACGGCGGCAAATCTGAATAATATGCGCTTCGTCAACTGAAGCTGTGAAGCGGTAAAAAAGAAAACAGAGAAAAGAACAAAAATCCCTCGCTCCCTCAAGTATCCCTGCCTGGAGGATCGAGGATTGAGGATCGAAGGTCGAGGTTGAAGGTCGAGGGTCGAAGGTCGAGGATACGTCGCCGCGAAGGCGACCCTTGGTCTTCAATATTCGATCTTCAATATTCGATTGTCGATCTTCAACCCTCAATCCTCTTAGTTCTTCATGTCCGATTTACTGAGGAGATCCCTATTTGAAAAATATCGCCCCCTCCCCGCCTCCGCGCCGAGACTACAAGTACTACGATCTAGTAATGGCGGCGTTCGTCACCGTGCTGCTTTGTTCGGGCATCATCGGTGTGCAGAAGAGAAGCGCCGTTTTCGACTTCCAGTTCGGCACGGCAATATTATTTTTCCCGCTGAGCTATATGTTCGGCGACATATTAACTGAGGTTTACGGCTACGCTCGTTCGCGACGTGTGATCTGGGCGGGTTTCGGCGCCTTGATCTTCGCGGCGTTTATGAGTTGGGCTGTTGTCAAAATCCCGCCCGCCCCCGATTGGCCACATCAGAAGTCGTATGAGATTATCTTCGGCTCCACGCCTCGGATCGTCTTCGCGTCGCTCGTCGCGTTCTGGGCCGGCGAGTTCGCGAATTCGTTCGTGCTGGCGAAGATGAAGATTCTCACCAAAGGCCGGCATCTCTGGACGCGCACTCTCGGCTCGACGGCCGTGGGCGAAGTCGTCGATTCGATGATTTTTTATCCGCTTGCCTTTCTCGGCGCCGAAGGTTGGACGGCGGCCCTGGTCTTCAAGGTCATGCTTTTCAACTACACCGCGAAAGTCTTGTGGGAAGCGCTCGCCACGCCGTTCACCTATCGGATAGTCAACTTTTTGAAGAGGGCGGAGAAAGAAGACTATTATGACCGCGATACTAATTTCACCCCGTTCAGGCTCGAAACCTGATCGGGCGATTTGACGTTTTAGTCTGTAGTCTACAAAACATCGGCGCCGCTCGCGGCGCCGATCCGAAATTAATCTAGAAGGCAGAAAAACTATGAGCGCAAACGCGACCGCCGACATGCAGGCGAAGATGAAAGCCGCCAGGGAGAAACTCGACGCGCATGTGCGCGAGATCCTCGACTGGCATTTCAACACCGAAACCGGAACGCCATTCTGGCTCGAACGGGCGAAAAGTTTGGATTTCGATCCGCGCAAAGATATTCGGACCTATGACGACCTGGACAGGTTCGGCTTTTTTGAGGACGAGTGGCTGCGTGGAGGCCCCGTCAGACGCTGGGTCCCGAAGGGGTTGAATGATAAGCCGATCTACGTGTTCGAAACAGGGGGCAGCACTGGCGTGCCCAAGTCGCGCATCGCTTCCGAGGACTTCCGCATTGATTACGAGGCGTTCAGCGAGACGCTGCCCGACGAATATTTCCCGAAAGGGGCCGACTGGCTGATGCTGGGGCCGACCGGGCCGCGACGCCTGCGGCTGGCCGTCGAACACCTGGCGCAGCATCGCGGCGGTATCAGCTTCTGCGTCGACCTCGACCCGCGCTGGGTGATCAAGCTGATCAAGGCGGGGCAGACGCAGATGATGGAGCGTTATAAACAGCACGTCATTGACCAGGCCGCCACGATTTTGAAAGCCCACCCGAATATCAAATGCCTCTTCGCCACGCCCAAGCTGCTCGAAGCCCTGTGCGATAAGGTGTCTCTGAAGAAGATGGGAATTACGGGCGTCTTCTGCGGAGGGACCGAGATGACGCCGCAATTTCACCGCCTCGCCGTCGAAGAATTGATGGAGGGCGCCTATTTCGCCCCGACTTACGGCAATACGCTGATGGGATTGGCCACGCACAAACCCTTCGACCCGGCGGACGACTACGCCATCATCTACTATCCGCCCAGCCCGCGCGCGATGATCGAAGTGGTCTCGCCGGACGAGCCGACGAATGTCGTCGATTACGGCCAGACCGGGCGCGTGCGATTGACGACGCTGACGAAGGAATTCTTCATGCCGCGTTTTCTGGAGCGAGACGAATGCGAGCGCGAACGGCCTTGCGAGAAATACCCATGGGACGGCGTGCGCAACGTCAGGCCGTTCTCGCGCTTTCAGAAGTCGGTTGTCGAAGGCGTCTATTGAGAACGATGAAAATATAGACAGGATTTACAGGATTTCTCAGGATTCAACTAAATATGCAAAATCCTGAGAAATCCTGAGAAATCCTGTAAATCCTGTCCATTTTCCGCAGGAGAGAGCATGCCAAATAGAAAAATACCGTCGATTCTGTTCGCGGTGGTCGCCGCATTTCAGATCGTTCCGGCGCAGGATTGGGCGCAGTGGCGCGGCCCGAACCGCGACGGCGTGGTCAAAGACTTCGTCGCGCCCGCCAAATGGCCTGAGAAGCTGAAGCTGATCTGGAAGACCGAGGTCGGCTCGGGTTATTCATCGCCCGTTGTTTCGAAAGACCGGGCCTGGATTCACGCCCGCAAGGGCGAGGAAGAGGTTGTCTCCTGCCTCGACTTGAAGACCGGCAATATTCTATGGAGCAAAAGCTACTCGGTCGCGTTCACCAAAAACCAGTACGCCAGGGAAATAGGCAAGGGGCCGCATTCGACTCCCGTGTTGTATGACGGCAAGCTTTACACGCTGGGCGTGACGGCGATCCTCTCCTGCTTCGACGCGAACAGTGGCGAGCTGAAATGGCGCAAGGAATTCGGGACGCCGGACACGTCGAAGATGTTTTGCGGGACTGCCTTTTCGCCGGTCGTCGATCAGGGCAATCTGATCGTTTACGCAGGCGACGATATCAAAGGCGGCTCGATGCTCGCGCTCGATCCGGCCACAGGCCTTGAGCGATGGAAGTGGACGGGCGAAGGGCCTGGGTACGCCTCGCCAGTCGTCGTCGAGCTTGAAGGCGCGCGACAGGTCGTCACGATGACCGACAAATCTGTCATCGGCCTCGAATCGAAGACCGGCAAGCTGCTCTGGCGGATGCCCTGGCCCGACGAGTGGAACGAGAACATCGTCACGCCGGTCCTCTACAAAAACATACTGATCTTTTCCGGAGTCCGCAAAGGCACGGCGGCTGTCCAGTTGGCCAGGAACGGCGCCGAATGGACGGCGAAGCAGGTCTGGCATAATCCAGAAATCGCGATGTATATGAACTCGCCCGTGCTCGAAGGCGACCACCTGTTCGGGATGTCCTCGAAGCGCAAGGGGCAGTATTTCTGCCTGGAAGCCGCGACCGGCAAAGTGTTGTGGACTACGGAAGGGCGCGAAGGTTTCAACGCCTCTATCCTCAACGTGAAAGACGCGCTGCTATTCCTGACCAGCGACGCCAACCTGATCGTGGCGAAGAAGAGCGCGAAAGGCTTCGAGCAGGTTGCGAAATATTCCGTGGCCGACAGCGCGACCCACGCGCATCCAGTGGTGATGGGAAAGAGTATCTTGATTAAAGATGATGGCGCGATGGCGTTGTGGAATATAGAATAACCGGCGACTTCGTTTCTGAATTATGAAGAATCATGTTCCCTCGACATTTTCCCCACACTAAATCGAAAGGAAATAGTCATGGAGAGAGCGATTCTTTTCGCCACGAATTTGGGTCTAGCTTTAATTTTCTGCGTGTGCCTTTGCAACAAAACAGTCTATTCACAAAACACTCAAAATGTCGCATCCGCCGAAGGGGCGATTCCAGTAACTAGCCAGGCGCCGGCGACGTCCCCGCCGAATGACTGCCGTTTGCCGAAAGATGACATCGAGAGAAACGCCAGCTTCATTGATGATTCGGCGAATTATGCGATTTATGCGCTCCTTAGCAACAATGCCTATAAGCGTGAGAAACGAGAGCAGTTCAGCTTACCTTCGCAAGAGTGGCGTCATAGGGATGATTTCATTCCGGAAGGAACTGAAACGGGGTTGGAGTTGAAAGTCTTTGAAAAAGTCATGGGAGGCAAACCCGTTGAGGTCGTCGTCGCCTTTCGTGGGACCGATGATCTGAAAGATTGGCGCCAAAATCTTGCGCCACAGTTCTTGTTTCCTAAAAAGCGGCAAACGGATCTGGCTGAAAAGAACTTCGAACGATTGCGCGGTCTGTACGAAGGACAACAGGTTCGATATGTGGCGACCGGGCATTCATTAGGCGGCGGTTTGGCGATGCACTTGTCTTTCAAATACCCCGATGTCTCAGCAATTGTCTTTAATTCCTCGCCGCGCGTCGAGCCGGGGCTGACGAGCGCGCGCGGCGTGAATGCGCGCGTAATCATTTGGGAAAGTAACGAGGCGCTCAGTTACTTGCGGCCGCTCGCGAAGATCCGCTGGGGAACCGTAAAGGAAGTAAAATTCGATTTTCAGCCCGGGCGCCTGGGCGCTATCAAACAACACGGCATGTATGCGCTCGCCCTGAGTATGCTTAAATTGGGTTGCGAAACATCCTTGCCAACGGCGGCGTCATTAAAATCATTGTTGAGTGAAAACTGCCAACGCCCCTGACCGCTATGTCAGGAAACAATAGGACCGCAATGGAGGAATCCGCATGAGACTAAACTCGCTTTGTTTGACATTTGCGCTACTGGCGCTCTTTTCTTCGTTGTCAGCCGGCTCCACGGACATCAAGATAAAAGAAGAAGCCGTGGGCGTCATCGAAAAGCGCAAGGCGGAAATGATCAAACTCAGCGACCAGATCTGGGCCTTCGCCGAAACCGCGCTGCGCGAGCACAAGTCGTCTGAGGCGCTCAGCCGTTACGCTGAGAGGGAAGGCTTCAAAGTCGAGCGCGGCGTCGCCGGAATGCCTACGTCCTTCATTGCGACCTACGGGCAGGGGCAGCCTGTCATCGGTATCCTGGGTGAATTCGACGCGCTGCCCGGCATCTCGCAGAAGGCCTCGCCGGTCAAGGAGCCGCTCGAAGCGGGCGCGCCCGGCCACGGCTGCGGCCACAACCTGTTCGGCGTGGCGAGCCTGGGCGCGGCCATCGCGGTCAAAGAGTTGATGGCCGCGGGCAAGCTCAAAGGAACGATTCGCTTCTACGGCACGCCGGCGGAAGAGTCGGTCTACGGCAAGGTCTACATGGCGCGTGACGGATTGTTCAAAGACCTGGACGTTTGCCTGGCCTGGCATCCGGCGAGCGAAACCAGGGCCGACGTGGACAGCACGCAAGCCCTGGTCGATTTCATAGTCGAGTTCAAAGGCCGGACAGCGCACGCCGCGCTCGATCCTTGGAACGGGCGCAGCGCGGCGGACGGCGCCGAAGCCTTCACCCACGGCGTCAACCTGCTGCGCGAACACATCAGGCCGACGGCCCGCATCCATTACGTGGTCGTCAAAAGCGGCGACGTGCCGAACGTCGTGCCCGAATACGCGAAGGTCTGGTGCTGGGCGCGAGATTCCAAGCGCGCGGGCGTCGAACCTGTCCTGCAGCGATTGCGCGAGATCGCCGATGGCGCAGGGCGCGTCGCCGGAGTCGAATCGAAATTCACGGTCCAGACAGGCTGCTACGAGATATTGGTTAACCTGGCCGGCGCGAAGCTGCTGCAGCAAAACCTGGGATGGCTCGGCCCGATCAAATACACGGAACAGGAACAGGAGTTCGCGCGGGCGATCCAACGGGCGACGGGGACCGAGCAGAAAGGGCTCAACGGCGAGGCCAAGCCGCTGGAAGCTCCAAAACCCAACCCGCCCGGCGGCTCGACTGACGTCGGCGACGTGAGCTGGGTCGTCCCGACGTTGCATCTTTCGGTGACGACCGCGCCGGAAAGCGCCTGGCATGCCTGGCCCGTGGTGGCTTGCGGCGGAATGTCCATCGGGCACAAGGGAATGATCCATGCGTCGAAGACCCTCGCGGCGACGATGGTGGATTTGTTCGAAGACGCCAAAACGCGCGAAGCGATTCAGGCCGAGTTCAAAGAGAAGACCAAAGGCTTCGTCTATAAGCCTTATATTTCAGAAGGGCCGCCGCCCTTGCCCAAGCAATAACCGATGGCTTTACTGAGTATTTCAAAATTCAGGCATTTCATGAACCATGCGCCAGTCTGGCAAACAATTCCTGCTCTGGCGATTTTATGCTGCGTGGGGGGGCTGATTGCAAAGGCTTTTACTTACAGGCTCCGCACCGGCGGGTGGGACATGGATTGGGCGACCAAATTTATAGACTCACTGGGCTCCAGTGTTATTTTTAGCCTTTTTTGGAATTGCTTTATGAGAACAGGCGTCAGCAAGAACGAGCGAGACGAGCAGCAGCGCTCATAATATATGAACATTCTCTACATCACGGCCGGCGCCGCCGGAATGTATTGCGGCAGTTGTTTGCGCGACAACGCGCTCGCCACTGAGTTGATCAGACAGGGGCACGATGTCACGCTTCTGCCGCTTTACACGCCGACTCTGACCGACGAACCGAACGTCAGCAGCGCGAAGACCTTCTTCGGCGGCATCAGCGTCTACCTCGAACAGCGTTCGCCCATCTTCCGATTCACTCCGCGCTGGCTCGACAAGATCTGGGATTCACAACTCGCGCTAAAAGCCGCATCGAAACGCTCGATCGCCGTCGATCCCGATTCGCTCAGCGAATTGACGATCTCGATCCTCAAGGGCGAGCGCGGCAATCAGGGCAAGGAGATCAGCAAGCTGGTGGATTGGCTGAAGACCCAGCCGCCGCCCGACGTCGTAGACATGCAGAATTCGATGTTGATCGGATTGGCCAAGCCGATCAAGGAAGCCACGCGCAGCCCCGTTTGTTGCACGCTTCAGGGCGAGGACCTCTTTCTGGACGGGATGCGCGAGCCTTATCGCAGCCAGGCGCTCGAACTGATTCACGAGCATGCGAAATATGTCGACGCCTTCATCGCGGTCAGCGACTATTACGCCGGCCACATGGCCGGTTATCTGGGCGTCCCGCGCGAGAAGATTCACGTCGTCCCGCTGGGCATCAATCTGAAAGATTACGAGGATGTCAGTCCCCCGCTCCGGCCGCGCGACAACGGCGATTTCACCATAGGCTATTTCGCGCGCGTCGCGCCTGAGAAGGGGTTGCGCGAATTGGCCGAAGCCTATCGCCTGCTGCGCAAGCGCGATGATTTCCCGCCGGCGCGCCTTGAAGTCGCGGGCTATCTCGCGCCCGAACACAAGGGGTACCTGCGTGAAATTGAGCGGGAGATGCATGAATGGGGATTCGCGGGCGAGTTCCACTATCACGGCGCCCTGGAGCGAGAGGACAAGCTGCGCTTCTTCCAAAACATCGATGTTCTATCGGTCCCGACGACTTACGCCGAGGCGAAAGGATTGTCGGTGATCGAGGCGATGGCCAGCGGTGTGCCGGTCGTCCAACCGGCTAGGGGATCGTTTACTGAAATCGTCGAGCGCACAGGCGGCGGACTGTTGTGCGAACCGAACGACGCGTCGAACCTGGCCGAAGCAATCTACTCGCTGTGGAAGAACCCAGAACTGGCGAACGACCTTGCGAAGCGTGGCGTCGCCGGAGTGCGCGAGCATTATTCCGTCAGCCAGATGGCTTCGCGCGCGATTGAGGTTTATGCAGGCCTGGCGTCGAAATGAGCGACACACGGGAAAGAATAATGTGTCCACAAAGGCGCACGAAGGGGCGCAAAGATTTTTACTCCTTTGTGATTCTTCGTGTTCTTTGTGGACGGTTTTTCTGAGGAGAAAACATGCGTTTAATACTTCGGTTGCGACAATCCTGTTCGGTTGCGCTGGCATTGATCTTGATTTCGCTCTCGACTTTTGGGGTGGCGCCTGAAACACATCGGTTCACGCCGAAGGTCGGCCATCCGACATTCGCCAAGCGCGAGCCGGTTTTGCGAATCAAGCCCGGCGACGTCGTCGAGACCAATTCGCTGTGGGGCGACTGG
>DATEMG010000314.1:0-2377 GCA_035275805.1 Blastocatellia bacterium | reverse complement strand
TCCCCACTCCCTTTTCTACAGTGAAAACATGAAAAAGTTGATTTCTTCTTTCGCAATGGTGATCGCCGCTTGCGCATTCGCGCTGACGGGTTATTTCGTTTTTACATCGTCGCGGCGCGCGCGGGCGCAGGACGACGCCCGTTTGAAGCGCGAGCAGCTCTACCGGCTGAACAATATTGGCGTCGCGTTCATGGAGCAGTTTAAACACGAAGACGCCGTGAAGCAGTTCAAACAGGCGCTGGAAGGCGATCCGAACTTCGCCGTCGCGCGCATCAACCTGGCGCTGGCCTACTTCTATTTAAACGATTCGCGCGCTGCGGTCGAAGAGGCGCGCGCCGGCGTCAAGCTCGCGCCCGACAGCCCGCATGCGCGTTACACGCTGGCGGCGGCTCTCAAGAACGAAAAGCTTTACGACGAATCGCTCGCGGAATTCAACAAAGTCCTCTCGATTGACCCGCGCGACTCAGCGACCAACATCCAGATCGGCCAGCTCAATGCGCAGAAACAGCAATTTCCACAGGCCATCGCCGCGTTCCAACGCGCGATCGAATCGGAGCCTTACAACGCGACGGCCGTCTACAGCCTCGCCCAGGCCCTGATTCGTTCTGGCCAGCGCGACGAAGGCCAGAAGTCGATCGAGCGGTTTCAGCGATTGCAGGCTTCGGGTTACAAGACGACGCTCGGAAATCTTTACGGCGAGAAAGGGCGCTACGCTGAGGCCGTCGTGAGCGCGGGCGCCGAGCCTGACCTGGTTTCGAAAGAGGCGCCGAACGTCCGCTTCGTCGAGGCCGACGCGGGGATCAAGGTCAAAACCGACGCGAAACCGCTGTCCGGCGCGCTCGGGCGCAAGATCAATAAACCTGAGTTCAACGACCAACTCAGACGCGAGTTGGTCGCGCCGTTCAGCTCAAGCCTCACGCTGGCCGATTTCGACGGCGACGGGCGGCTCGATCTTTTCGTTTCCGGCGTTGACGACGCCGGCAAACCGTTCGTCAAACTGTTTCGCAATGAGGGCGGCAAATTTTCGGACGTCACCGAGAAATCGAAGATCGCCGTCAGCAATCCCGCAGGCGGCGCGGTCTTCGGCGATTTCGACAACGACGGTAAGAACGACCTGGCGATCTTCGGGTATCAAACGCTTACGCTGTGGCGTAACAACGGCGACGGGAGTTTCGCAGATGTGACCGCGAAATCCGGTCTGCCGGCGACCCCCGCTACGTGGGCAATGACCGCCGCCTGGGTTGACGCCGATCACGACGGCGACCTGGATCTCTTCGTCGGCAATTTCGCCGACCTCTCAAAGTTCCCGGAAAAAGATTCGGCCGTCTTCCCCGACGATTTCGCGGGCGAAGAGAACAAACTCTTTCGCAATAACGGCGCCGGAAATTTCTCCGACATCACCGCGCAAACGGGGCTTGGGGGAGGGAAGAACAAGACCACCGCGGTCGTCGCGACCGATTACAACAATCAACGCGACATAGATTTTCTGGTTGTCAATTACGGATCGCCCGTTCAGCTATTCAGCAATCAGCGCGACGGCTCATTCAAGGAAGTGGCGGCTCGAGTCGGCCTCGATTTTTCAGGCCCGACGCTTGGCGCCGGGGCGGGTGATTTAAACAAAGACAACTTCGTCGACTTTTACGTGACGAAGTTGGGGGGGCCAGACGCTCTTTACTTGAGCGACGGGCGTGGTGGCTTCACCTCCAAGTTGATCGGAGAGCGCTCCGATCCGGCCGGAAGCGGCGCGGCGCAACTCGCCGATTACGACAACGACGGCTTGCTCGACGTCATCGCGCGCGAGACGCAAGGCGTCGCGTTGCGTCGCGGTCTGGGCGCGGCGTTGGCGGAGCGGGCGAATGGCGCCGTGGCCAGATTCCCGCACATGCGGCCGCTGGCGCTCGGCGACATCAATGACGATGGCGGGATTGATTTGCTTACCTTTGGCGAGGGAGGCAATGTGGTGGCCTTACGCAATGAAGGCTTCGGCAAAAATTTCACGCGATTGGCGCTCTCAGGGAAAACAAGCAATCGCGGCGCCGTCGGAACGAAAGCCGAACTTCGCAGCGGCAGCCTGCGGCAGAAGCTGGAGGTCTACGCGTCGTCGCCAGCGCCGGCCTCTTCGAGTTTGGTCTTCGGGCTTGGCTATCGCACGGCGGTCGATTCGCTGCAACTTCTCTGGCCTTCAGGCGTGCTGCAATCCGAACTGAGCGTCAAACCTTCAGCGACGAACCCGTTTGAAGAACTCGATCGCAAAGGCACTTCCTGCCCGATCCTCTACGCGTGGAATGGGAGCCGGTACGACTTCGTGACAGACTTTCTAGGCGGCTCCGCCATCGGCGCGCGCGAGCCGGGCGACGCGTGGAACTATCCCGACAGC
>DATEMG010000313.1:0-5016 GCA_035275805.1 Blastocatellia bacterium | reverse complement strand
GATCTTGCGCGGCTCGATTTTGCGAGATGCTTTAGTCAAACATCAGTAAGCAACGACTACTAACGGCAAGTTTTTCGATCTCAGATGTTCGTATCGGAGACAACCAATGTATTGTCATATCTAAGAATGTGTCTTTGTACGTGGCGAAACGATTCGATTGTATACGCGTTTGAGCGCTTTTTATTTGGCGCCAATGTTGCTAAGTCATTGCTAAGCGACATCGCCTGTATCAGCTTTGGCGAGCGTTGAGTCGAAGCGAAAGATGCGACGTCGCAATCAGAGGAATTGATAACCGTCGCTCACGCCGCCTCGTAGCGCTGTCCAACATCGGCGCTGTGACATGGCGGCGGGTTGAGAGGGACGCTACGGCAGGATCAGAAGCCCCATGGGACGGGCGATGGATTGTGGTGGGTCAGGTCGAGGGGGGATAGAATTCTGATCATATAATGCTCCGAAGGCGGCGTGGCGACGCGTAAAGTATTCTTTCCTGGCGACAGGGAAGAACGAGGCAGGCATTGACCTTTGTCGGGATGGGTTGATGCCTGCCTATTTATTTTACGTTGTAATTTGTCATCACCTGAGGCGATGACAAATTACAACGTAAAATTCGACGCGGCGCTGTAGAGCCATCATGCCGGACATAATGTTGGAAACCATGACTGAAAAATGCGCGCGCAAGATCTGCTCTTGTCCTGCTCGGGCGGACACGGGATATTGCGGCGGTTATTGCATGGCCGCGAGCAAGGACCCCGACGCAGGCCTTGCGTGCGGGTGCGGGCATCCCGAATGCAAGTCCGGCGACATACCGATGCCGACCCAATCCTCATAAATGATCAGCCGCTTCCTTGCCGATAAATAATCAGATCACTTCACTGCTGGCGACGCTTTTATCGACGGGTTTGAAATTGCTCTCCATCATGTGTTTGAACTGTGCCAGGTCTTCGGTGATCTGTTGCTCGGGGTTTTCGCCGAAGAGGGTCGCGATGAAGGCGCCGAGGCGCCCGCCCGGCGGGGCGTATTCAAGGGAGACTCGCACCTCGGTCTCGTGCTCGGCGAAGTGAAGGAACCGCACCGAGCCCGCGTTGGCGACAGTCGCGCCTTCGAGTGAACGCCAGGCGATCATTTCGTTCTCTTGATCGTGCGTGACCTCGGCGTCCCATTCGACCTTGGTCCCCACCGGCGCTTTGGCTACCCAATGCGAGCGCGTCGGGCTGAGCACTCGCACCTCCTCCAAATGATTCATGATTCGAGGCAAGTTCCTGAAGTTCCGCCAAAAATGATACAGGTCGGCGCGATCCCTGTTGATGATGACGCTCTTTTCCACCCTGATGCCGTTGATTTCGGCCACGGCCTCGTTCGCTTTAGCGTGTTGTCGATTCGGCGCCTCATTCATGCGCGCGCCAGTTGAGTTGGTCGAGATTGCCATACATCATCCTCATCATTTTCTGCCTTACATTTTTCTTTCCTGACCGTGATGATCGGGATTTCAAACCGGCAACTGGTATGCCGCGCTCTTCTCATAGAATTAACCACGACGATCCGAAGAATATGAAGAAAGATCAGAAAAAGCCTTCGCGGTCTGAGTTTCTTCGTGGTTGATTTTCATTCTTCTAAGCGCCGCTCATTGAGACATGAAAGTCTCCGATCGATTCGACAATCGCCAAAGCGTTTGCGCGGTCTCGACTCCGATCTCACGGCCCTGGCACGTCAGTTGTCAGATGCGCAAATAGAGAAATTGAGTAAGACGAGCGGGTCCACATTTTAGGGAGTTTTATGAACGGTTCGATCTTCTATCCTGAGACGAATGGTCATCCGCCGCCGACGTCCGAGGTCGAGATACACACGCCGGAGGGCATGATCAAAGGCCTGCTGCACAAAGCCGAAGGCGCGCGGGGCGCGATATTGATGGTGAGCGACGCGGGCGGCGGATTGAACGGGCCTGCTGGGCTTTACGAGCCGCTTGCCGAACGATTGCAGAAGGCCGGGATCACGGCGTTGCGTATCGATTACCGTGAGCCGGACGACCTGCGTGAGTCTATTTATGACGCGCTGGCCGGCATAGAGGCCGTGCGCCAGCAGGGAGCCGAGCGTGTCGCGTTGCTCGGATGGTCTTTCGGCGGCGCCGTAGTCATCACTGCAGGAGTCGCAAGCGACCTTGTCGTCGGCGTCGCGACCATCGCTTGCCAGAATTTCGGGGCCGAGATGGCGGCTGATTTGTCGCCGAAGAGCCTTTTGATTATGCACGGCACGGGCGACCTGGAAATGCCGGACCGTTATTCGCGCGAGCTGTACGCCAGCGCGAGCCAACCCAAGGAATTGGTGTTGTACTCCGGAGGCGATCACGATCTGGCGCAACACACCGGACTGGCGCTCGAAAAACTTTACGCCTGGAGCAAGGGGTTATTGCTTGCCTCGGCCCGGGCCAGCGGGCGTTGAATGAGGAGCGTTATGAATAGGGCTAATAGGACACGAGACCTACATCTCCTATCAGTCCTATAAGTCCTGTTTTGGAGGATGAGCGATGCGGAAACAAGATGACGTTCATTCGGATTTGTTGGAAATTCAGGCGCGGATTCCCACCGGCGACGCCGTCCTCGACGGCGACCTGATGGTCCCGATCGGCGCGAGCGGCATCGCGGTATTCGCGCACGGCAGCGGGAGCAGCCGCCACAGCCCGCGCAACAGGAGCGTGGCGCGCGATATTCGCGATGCCGGCGTCGGCTCGCTGCTGTTCGACCTGCTCACGCGAGAGGAAGAGTCGGTGGACGTCTTTACTCGCCATCTCCGCTTCGACATCGAGTTGCTGACCCGGAGATTGATCGAGGCGACGCGGTGGCTCGCCAGTCAGGAGGAGACGCGGAATTTGCGGGTCGGATATTTCGGATCCAGCACAGGCGCGGCGGCGGCATTAATGGCCGCGGCCAGATTAGGCGATGAGATCGGCGCGGTCGTTTCGCGCGGCGGGCGGCCTGACCTGGCCGGCGACGCGCTGCCGTTGGTCAAAGCGCCGACGCTGTTGATTGTCGGCGGCCATGATGAGACGGTGATCGAATTGAATCAGGACGCTTACGCGCGGCTGCGATGTGAAAAAGAGTTGAGGGTCATTCCTGGCGCGACGCATCTGTTCGAAGAGCCAGGCGCGCTCGAACAGGTCGCAGATTACGCGGCTGATTGGCTCAAAGGGCATCTAGAACCGCTCCCCGTCCAAAGGAGAGCGGCAGGCGGCGCACAGAAATAACATTGGGGCAAACTGAAGTCTGTCTGCCTCAATTTGGGTCGCGGATAGACTATGGTCTGTCCCACTATTGGCCGCTTCGATTTATGACGTGACTGACATTTTTCGGTATGAGGTTATTTTATGGCGATTAATACAGTGAAATACCGGCAGCGATTGCTGGATGAACGAGACAAAATCAAACGTGACATCCTTGGAAGAACAGAACTGCCACAGTCTTTCGACACGGACGTCGTGCTCGATTCGGCGGACAGTTCAGTGCGGGAGCTTTCGATGGATCTGGAAGGCCGCCTGATGAATATGAAAAGCGACCGGCTGGAGAACATCAACGCCGCGCTGCAGCGAATCGAGCGCGGCGTCTATGGGATATGCATGAGGTGCAGAAAAGAAATCGATCCGAAAAGGCTCGACGCCGAACCAGCGGCGAAAACCTGCATAGATTGCCTGTCCTTGAAGGAGCAGGGATTTGTCGCCCCGACAATGTAGGAACGCTAATTGCTGCTTCGAGAAGAAGTTTGAGGTAGATATAAATAAATCCGCGCAAACTAACAACCGTTAACTATGTACGTTACATGTCTGTATACGGAATCGTACAAAGCGAAGTATGAGGGTCGTACATGCAATTCAAGTTACCGAGATAATTCTTATTGGCCGCATATCCCCTCCGTGCGCCGAATGGCAATCTGTTTTTTTATAAATCATCAAGGAGGTAATGATGATTTCATTAGCCAGAAATCGCCTTCTGGCGGCGCTGCCCGAACCGGACTTTGAAAGGCTGACGGTCGGGCTCGGGTCTGTCCATTTGTGTTTGGGCGACATTCTGTACCACGCTGGCGAAGAGATTCGCTACGTCTATTTCCCGGAGCAGGGTTTGATCTCTCTGGTGGCCACGATGATGGATGGCGCAACGGTCGAAACGGGCATCGTCGGCAACGAAGGAATGATGGGGGTGCCGGTCCTACTGGGCGCCGGCAGCGCCCCGTACCGCGCGATCGTTCAGGTCGAGGGGCAGGCATGGCGCATGAAGGCGGACGTTTTCAAATATGAAACGTTGCGAGGCGGCGCGCTGCGCAAGCGCCTGCTGCTCTACACGCAGGCGCTGATGACCCAGATGTCGCAGATGGCCGCATGCAACTGCCTGCACACGGTCGAAGAGCGGCTGTGCTCCCTCCTGTTGATGATCGACGACCGCATGGACTCGAACGAGTTCTTTCTTACCCACGAAATGATCGCGGAGATGTTGGGCGCGCGTCGCGCCGGAATCACCGTCGCCGCGGGCAAACTGCGGCAGGCGGGAGTGATCAGTTACATGCGCGGCCACATTCACATCCTGGACAGGCGCAGCTTGGAAATGTGGGCCTGCGAATGTTATCGCACGATCAAAACGGAGTTCGACAGACTTTTTGAGATCGAAACCGAGTCGGAGTTCGAGAAGGCCCCGCCCGCTCTCCAGTGGGCCGCCCCGGGATCGAGCGCCTACGGCCACGGGCGTGAACCGGTCAGGCCGACGTAATTGCGGATTATCTTCGATCGGCGCTGATGGATGGCGGTCGGTCGCTCGCAATGTCATCGAGGAATTTGAGGAAGCTCTGGAAAATGGCTTCGTTGTCCGGCTCGCTCTCGGTGTCTTTGGAGATCTTGCGCACGAATCCCCTGCTGGTCACTTGCAGCCGATCATCTTTCATGATCGTTTGTATGAACATATTCGACACGGTGAACGGTTTTGTGGACGCGGGCAGATCCAGCGCGCGTCTTACCGAGACCGGGAGTTCCCGGTATTG
>DATEMG010000312.1:0-8190 GCA_035275805.1 Blastocatellia bacterium | reverse complement strand
ATGTGTGGCGCGAGTTGTTTACTCGCGCCGGCTGGGCTTTCGCCAAAAGGGCGCGAGTAAACAACTCGCGCCACATTATATTGTCACGTATTTCATGGCTTCTTCACTACAAAAACCAAACGGATAATCGCGCCAGTCGCTAACGATTCCAGCCTTGACCGGGTTCTTCAATATATAATGAAGTATGCGCACCCATTCATCATGGTCGCGGATGTAATGGTCGAAACTTTCACTAGCCCAGAACCCCCCTTCGCGCCGCAACTGCTTGTTGCATTCTATAGCCGTTATGCGTTTCAGCGAGTGCATGATCTTCTGTAGCGCATGAAACGCCTCCTCTTCGTTGTCTTCCGCAAGCGGCATAAACAGCGCATGGACGTGATTGGACATTACGCAGTAAGCGTCCAGCCTGAAAACCTGACCATCCCGGTAATGCAGACTTTCGCACACGATCTGCGCCAACGCCGGGTCTTTCAGCCAATGTTCGCCGTCTCTGCTGTCATCAAGTAGTTGTTCCAGTTCGGAGAATCGCTGACGATGAAATTGCTTCCGACGCCTTGATCTCTCCCCTTCGTCTTGAAGGCGGCTTAGCTCTTGTTCCAGAGCGTCTTTCTCTTCCTTCCACCGTTTCTGCACGGCGCGCGGGACCGAATCAACCAACCGGAATGTCACAAAAAACGTCGCTCCCTTTGGTTGTATATGCGGAAGATTGCGGCGGTATTCCGGTTTGTAACTCAGATTGTTCATCAACTTCCCAAAAATTGGAGCGCGAGTTATTCACTCGCGCCACATTTTATCCATCAGGCTTTTCCTCGTCTCCCCCGAGCGGCGGCAGCCCTGACTCCCTCCAACGCTTGCGAAAAGTCTTGGGGTCTAAATCGGACGCTTTGGCCGCCGCCTTCAGATTGTGTCTGTGGCGTTTGAGCGTTTTGCGCAGATAGACGCGGTCGAGCGCCTGATTGTGCGCCCTGGATGTTTCGCGGTAAGTGAGCGTCGGCCAGTCGGCGGGCAGAGATCGCGCCAGTTCGTCTATCAGTTCTTCGATGTGAGCTCGGCCCGGCGCGTCCGTCTCCTTGTCGGATTTGGCGCCAGGCGCGTCTCGAAGAAGGGCGTTCATAATCTCACTCGGCAGGTTCTGCGGCAGGATTATCTCGCCGACACAGGCTCTGAACGCCCAGTTGACGGCCTTTTCCAGTTCACGGACGTTACCGGGGAAGTCGTAGCCACAAAGTATCTTGAGCGTTTCATCGGCGAAGGCCTTTCGCTCGCCCTTGTTCGCGTCCAGAAAATACCGGGCAAGTAGTTCGATATCTCCTTTTCTTTCCCGCAGCGGCGGCGCATGAACGGTCGCCTCGCTGATGCGATGATACAGGTCGAGGCGAAATTTTTTATGATTGACCTCTTCGGGCAGGTCGTGATGAGTGGCGCATACCAGCCTCGCCTTGAAGCGCAGTTCTTCTTTACCGCTCAAACGCCGAAACTTCTTCTCTTGAATCACGCGCAGCAGCCTGATCTGCGCCGAGGCCGAGAGGTCTCCTATCTCGTCGAGGAAGAGCGTTCCGTCTCCGGCCTGTTCGAAAAGACCTGTGTGTTGTTTGTCCGCGCTCGAGAACGCGCCCTTTTCGTAGCCGAACATCTCGCTTTCGAATAAATGCTCGTTGTGGGCGGAGACCTGCGTCGCCACGAAAGGCGCGTCGTGGCGCGGCCCCAAATCGTGAATCGCCCTTGCGAATAATTCTTTGCCAGTCCCCGATTCTCCGAGCAGCAGGACGTTCGAATCGGCGTGCGGGATAACTCTGGTCAATTGCCACAGCGCGGCCAGCAGGCTCGCCGATTCTCCGCGAATCTTCTTGCGCAGTTCGGTCATCATCGGCGATGAATAGTCGCGCGCCAGCAGCAATTCGCGCAAGGAGGCTTTGAACTTCTTCGCCTCGACTGGTTTTTGCAAGGTGTCCTTGGCCCCCATTCCGTAGGCCCGCGCCGCCAGATCGTATGTAAACTCATCGATCATCACGACCACCGGCGTCTCGGGCCAACAATGCCGCAGTAGCGGGAGTGTTTCAACGGACGCCGGATCGGAGACGTCCCACAACATGAAGACCGCCGTGAAGCCGACGGCATGCCCTTCGATGACCGGCTTGGCGGCGGTCCCGTCCCGGCAAACCACGACCTGCGCGCCCTCTTCCGCCAGCAGGCCGCGAAGCGATTCCGAGTCTTCCGCCGAACTGTCTATGACCAGAACTTTAAACATCCTGCGCCAGCGTTACCCGATAAGTGATCAAATTGCCGCTCTCCAGCGGTTCGACAATCAGCCGCCCGCCGCCGCGTAATGCGACCTGCTGCGCGACCGAAAGCCCCCAGGCGCGCCATTGCCCGTCGCGCGGAGGAATGATCTCGCCTTTAGTGATCTGTTCCGCCTGATCGGCGGGAATCGGAATGAAGCCGTCTCGGAAGGAAATCTCGGCCATGCCGGCCTTTTTTTCTATGTTGACCGCGACCTCCGGCAAAGTCGAAGTGCGGTCCTCCTTTGTTTCACTCAGACCTCCCGTAAGAATTTCTCTGATGATCATCAGCGCGTTGTTTCTAAATGCGTCTTTGAAGGAGAGTATGCGCATAGCATAGTCAGCGGGGTCTGCGTGTGGGGCGAGTTTAATGACGATACAGGGGCGCAATTCCTCCGCGAATCGTTTTATTTCTTCTTCTATAGCCAGGCCATGTGGCGTGTCGCCGGTAATTTGAAAAGGCTCCTGAATCTCCCTCCACTCATCACGCGCGCGACGAATCAAACCCTCTATCGTCGCCAGGCGCCGCGTGACGGGTTCAGTCGCCGCGGCGGTTTGGCGCTCGCCAAAAATCTCAAGCAGTTCGCCGCGCAACTCTTCCGCTTCGCGCTGCGCCGAATGAACGAGCCGGGAGAAGCATGAACTGAGCCGATAGATGATACCTATGTTGGCGTAAAGCGCCAGATCTCTTTCACTGATTTTTCTGTGGCGATGTTTTTCTCTGACGGCTTTCCAGGCGCCGAGCGCCCTGGCCCGTAATTCTTCCTTTCCATAAGGCTTGCCGAGGAAATCGGTGGCGGCGAGCTTGGCATAGCGCTCCAGGTCCGTGAACACTGAAATGACGATGATCCCGCGCGCCGCCTCCTGATCTTTGGCAAGCTTCAGAAGTTCGATTCCCATCTCAGGCTTCTCGTCTTCACCAGGATTTTCAGGCAGCCCGAGATCGAGGAGCAATAAATCGTAGGCCACGGCGTCGCGCCCGGCCCGATCGAGCGCCTTTCGGGCGTCGGCGGCGCAATTGACCACGGTGATCTCGAAACCGTCAATCCCGGCGTCCTTCATCCGCCTTTCATCGGTCGCCTTAAGGATGTAACTGATCGCGTCGGCCTGATATTTATCATCCTCCACTATCAATGTGCGTAGCTTCATGTTGTTTTCTCGGAAAATCCTTGGAGCCCAATGAATAGGACTGACAGGACCTATGGGAGTGATAGGACGTCCCATGATTCCTATAGGTCCTATAAGTCCAATTCATGACTCTCCCACAGGCAAAGTTATAGTCACCGTGGTTCCGTTTCCCGGAGCGCTTTCGATATCGAGGTTGCCGTTCTGCGCTCGGAGTAGCAGGAGCGAGACGAGCACGCCGAGCCCCGTGCCCCTCTGGGTGGTCACGAAGCCGGATTTAGCGGCCCGGATTTGTTCCGCGCTCATGCCGACGCCTGTGTCGGCGAAAGTTATCCGGGCTTCCCACCCGTCGTCGCTCAGGGCGCCGTCGATGATGAGCGCGCCGCCGTCCGGCATGGCCTTCATCGCGTTGTGTATGATGTTGCGGAACGCTTCGAGGATCAGATCGCGGTCTACGAGCACTACTATGTCGTGAGGAATCGGCGCCTCGATTCGCGCCGGCGAGAGACCACGAATGTCGACTTCCGACATGACCTCGTCGATAAGCGAATGCAGCCTATGCGGCCTCGGGTTGATCTCCTTCATTTGTCGCGCGATCTCCATCGGGCGTTTGATGACGTCGGATGAGGAATCGATCAGCGTGAAAAGCTCGGACAGCCTCGTTTCCCGCTCCTCGTCCGAGTCGGCGGCCTCGATACGGATCGACAGCGAGCGAATGCTTTGCGTCAGGTTCATCAGCCGGTGCGCGGTTTGGAAGACCATCGCGCCCATCGCCTGCATCGCCAGCCGTCCCTTTTCCGCCTGCTCTTCGGCCTCGGCCTTTTGCTCAAGCTCTTTTTGTCGTTGGTAAATCGAGCCTATTTCCTTGCCCCACTCTTCCAGTTTATCCGGGTCATGCGACGACGCCAGATGAGACTGTCTCCTTGCGGCGTCGAAATGCAGGTCCAGGACCCCGGCGAGGCGTCTTCCGTCGAGGAGCGGCAGCGCGACCCGTTCGATCAGACCTTCGGTCTTCGCCAACTCAGGCGCCTTCCATTCCTCTTCCGCCAGCGTCTCCTTTTTCTTCTCTTGAATCCTCTTCTGTTCAGCGGCGGAGATTACAATATCGCATGGCTCGCACGGCGCCGGAGCCGCCCGACCTTCGGCGGTCGCGGCGTCGGCCCAGCAGAGTCCTTTTCCCACTTCGCGGTCCAACGTCAGGTAGAGGATCGCATGCTCGGCGTTGAAAGATTTGACCATCTGGCGGCACAGCCGCTGCTCGATGCAAATATCGGGGTCTCCTTTTTCGATGGCTTCACGCACAGCTTCGTATCGTTTCACCTCCTCCTCAGTCCAGATGGCGCCGAGGTTGGGGAGTAATGCGCTCAACATGCTCGATATGGTGTCGGCGGCCTCCTGGAGAATGCGCGGATCGATTGTGGTGAAGCCGCTACCCGCGCCAGGGCGATTCGGATCGATCCGGCGGTAGAGTGTCAAGACGCCGATCTTCTGGTCTTTCTTCAGGCGCAGCGGAAGCCCTATCGCTTCGAAGGTGAAATCTTCGGAGAGCGGTTTGCCGAAGGTGTAGGGTGCGTATTTTCTGCTGTCTGAAGTCAGGGCCTTTTCCCTTTTATGAACGAAAAAATTGGGGACGTACTGGGGCGCCTCCTCAAATGCCAGGCCGCCGGTCCACCGCTCGCCCTTCTTGTAGCGCGCGGCGTCAACCCACCTCGGGTCGGCCCACCCCTCCTGCGCGCGAAGTATGAACCTTTCGGCCTCTTTGTCCCAGATGAAGAGCGAGGCGATCTCGGCGTTGGCCGCCTTACTGAGGCGCTTAACCGTCTCGTTCATTGTTTGCACGGGGTTGGTGAAGTCCGCGTTGCGCACAAAATCCGAGTTGATGTCGAGCAGAAACTGCCGCTCTTTCAATACCTTGAAATGTTCGATCAGATTGCTGACGCGATGGCTTAAGGCGTTCAATGCGCGCACCCGGTGCTCCGTGAATGTCCACGGCTGATAAGAGATCAGGCAAGCGGTTCCAATCGAGTTGCCATTAGCGTTCCTGATCGGCGCGTTGGCGAACGAGCGCATCTTTTGTATAACAGAAAGCACGAGAGGATCGTCACGGCGGGAATTGAGAACCGTCCTCTGCCACAGGTTTTTCGATGAGTCGTTTATCACGACCATATCGTTTAGCCTGAAGGACAGCGCCGAGGGGGAATCGTTGTCGATTTTGATCTCCCGGCGAAGATATTTGAAATCTTCGTAGTAATCGCCCGCGCCGGCCACCATCTCCAACTCGCTTCCGTCGGAATTGAGCATACGTATGTGCCCCATGTCGACCTCGAAGAGTGCTGTCGCGCGTTCTATATAGATTCTAAGCGCCTGGTCCAGATCGGCCGCGCGCAGGCTCTCTATCAGGATCACGTCCAGCTCACGCGCCAGCCGCGCCTCTTCGCCGTTGAGGAATCGCAGTATCATGTCGCTGACGACCGCGCCAAGCGACGTCAGTATGCGCTCTTCCGCTTCGTAGAGGCGCCCTTTCCTGCGTCGCAAATCACCCAGGTCGAACTGTAACGTGGCGATCAAATCTCCCTGGCGGTTAAAGAGGGGGAGGACGCATTGGCTGATTATTCCGGATTTTTTGATCGCTTCCTGGTCGCAGTATTCATTCTGACCCGAATCGGGGATGAAACTCAGCTCCCCCTCGCGCGCGACTAGGGCCAGGATGTCATTCTCTTTTAGCGGTCGTTTGGTCAGCTCCACAATTTTCCTGAAGCGCGAGCCGATGGCCCCCAGGGCCACCAGCCATTTGTCGTCCTCGTTTTGCATGACCAGAGAAAGCATGGCGCCGGGGAAGCCGGTTTCGAAGACGACTCTTAAAGAGCCTTCGACCGCGTCGCGCAGATTGTGAAAGCCGGTCGGCAATCGCGCGGTTTCGGAAAAGACCTTGAAGCCGGTGTAAGCGAGCGTGCGGTTGCGCATCTCGTCGCTGAAGCAGATGGTGGCGACGCCCCAGTCGCCGAAGAGAAAGTGCCCCGACTCATCGACCCCGAACTCTCCGTCGAAGAAGCCGCCGAAGTAAATGTCTTTCCCGTCGACCGGCGCCGCCGCATCGCCTCCGATTATCAACTCTTCGGCGTCTTCGGCGATAGCCTTTAAGTCCAGGCCGGAGTGGCGGTGGAAAGAGGAGTAGATGGCCAGACAGCCGACGGGCTTTTCGAGCGTCCACCACTTTAGCGAACGTTCCAGCCCCCTTTTAGCCTCGCTGCGGATGCGGGCAAAATCGCTCAGGTCCGGACTCTCGGACATCGGCCCGTGGCTGAGACTTAAGCTGAAGGGCGAGCCGGTAAAAACGCTGGCCACGACTATCCGGTCGCGGTAAACCTCGGCGCCGGCGAACTGGAAGCCTGGACTTGAAGAGACGCCGCCCACGAGCTGGATGCGGGTGCGGGCCTTTTGCAGCAGCAGGCGGTGCAGTTCCGGCGTCAGATAAGAGGCCTTCTCGTCGCGGCTGCTGACGTTAGGCAGAAAACTCAAGAGCATGCGGACGGTCAACGGTCTGCGCGGGGGGCTGTCCGCGTCCTGAATACTCAGCCCCAGTTCTTTGAGAAGTCCGTCCACGGCGGCTTCGTGATCGTTATGAACGTCGGCGCTCGCGTGAGCTTCGGCCTCTATCAAACGCGAGGCTAGACAGACGAGCAGCGCGCCGCGTTCGTGAATCCGGCGGTCGAAAAATACCGCTTCGACCGAGCCGCCGATTAGTGGGACTTCGGCTGATTGAGGCTCGGCCTGGGCGCAGGCTCTGCTCTTGTGGTCGGAGACCGCCTCCCGAATGCCGGAGATCATTCCCTTAATTGAGCCGTCGTCGTCATAGGCGGGCGATGTCAGCAGTATCAGCAGGCGAGGCGGAAACTGTTCAGGGGCGCCGGTCTCTTCAAGACGCCGCAAACACTTCTCGGCCATCTCCGCGCCGTCGTCGCCAGGCGATCGGCCCGGCGCGCCGACGCCGCCACAAACGAAGGCCAGATAATTGAACATTCGGGCGCCTCCTCTTTACATTGGATTCGGACGAGTCAGTCGTCGAAGGTCTTCCGCGTCGTCGCGCCTGCGCGGCGTTGGCTCGGGCCGCCGACCCCTTGCAGGCGCGGGCGCGAAGCTGTGGTTCTGCGCCGGAGTTAAGATATCACCGGGCAGGTCGTTCCGAAACAAAACCGTAATCGCAAATGTTACGCCCGCAACGACGATCGCTACGAGGAGAAGGTTTCGATAATAGTGCCTCCTTGCGGACCTGACCCCGGTAAAGACTCCAGTGACTACTTCGGTGACCATTCCCGCAACCAACGTGGAAAGATCATTCGTCTGTTTCATGTTTCCTCCTTTCTCTTGTTCTTTTTTATGCCCGCGTGAGCAAGCGGTTTTGCGCAGTGGCGACCGCTTGCTTCACGCGGGCGCTGTACCAATGTCCCAATGGTACGTGGTTCGAATCAGCTACAAAGCAGGATGCGTGCCATTCATCAGAAGAAGCTGAAAGAGTTTGTCACAAGCTCACGACTCCCCTCGCAGCCACTTGCGAGATAAAGACTTTGCGCTCATTCGATCTGTCACTCGCCGATGATCCTGCAATCATCGGAGGCTGAATCAAATCGGCGATGAGGGGAATGAAATCCCCCAAGAGAGGAAAATCATGGCTTCTCGGCTGATTTAGCGAACGGGTGTGGGCAACTTTATTCCTCGTCGCGGAGCGACGGTTTGAACTTAGGCCGGCGTTTTAACGCCGGTTGGGAGGGTGAATGATTATCCAGTC
>DATEMG010000311.1:0-17218 GCA_035275805.1 Blastocatellia bacterium | reverse complement strand
TGACTAAATCCCAAACCAGATTCTCAAAATCATTGTTGAGAACATACACTTCCTCTTATGTGGCATACCTTGCGGCAACTACTATCACTAACGATGAGAGGCAACAGCCGCTACCATCATTGCGGTGACAGAAGAGCAATCTGACTCCAAAATTGCTACTTGACGTTTCATGAATATATAGGCCTCTCGCGGGCAAATTTACCTTGGCCAGCGATATTTTTTCTTCAACGTCTCTGAATTGTTTGTACGAGCCTTGTGAGTTTGAGAACAAGCGTTTGCTTGCGTTTGTAGATGATCCTGACTTCGGTACCGAAGATGTCGGCTATCTTGACAGGGGCAAGCTCAGATACAAACCAGAGCTGGTAGAGCAGCCTTTCTTGCTCGCTCAGCTTGCAGAGCGCCAGGAACAGTAGCTCTCGCTTTTCCGTGGCATAAATCTCTCGATCCTGCGGAGGTGAATAGATCAACATTCCTTGGTCAACATCATCAGGGCTTTCAGCCAGCTTCCGCCGGCAGAGAGACTTGTGAACGTGGTGAGTCGCGACAGCTTGGAGCCAGGTCTTGAATGAAAAGTCGTAGTTGAATAATCGGAGTCGGCGGCAGTCATCCTCGATCAGCTTGAGAGTGATCTGTTGTGAGAAGTCATCAAATTCGTCCCGGCGGATTTGCCCCCTGTATCGTAGACAGGCCCATCGCACGGCTTCATACACGTCTGCTAAAAGCTGCTCCAATTCAATGGGCGCAGTTGGATTGAAGTCTCGCAAAGACACGGATTCCCCCAGTTCAATGTGGCTAGTGGTCGATACACTCCAGACGCGGCGTCTAGCGGCGGCGCACGCAACTCTAAGGCGCAATCAGAATGCGCAAGGCCAGGGAAGAGGTAGCTGATGCCCAGAATCCGCCTGTGTTTTTCTTCAAAGCAGGTTGATCATTTAGTTCGACTGGACATTTTCATTTTTGCGGCTCCGGATTTGGGGCTCTTTGGGAATCCTCACGGAATTCGCTCTTTGGGGGCATGCTCATACCTCTAATCTTAGCTGGACTTTGTCTATCTTCTTTTGCGCCTTTGCGAAAGATCATCTCGCGCAAAGGCGCAAATGCGCTTTCAACTACTACTCCGAAAAAATGCCGAAATATGTCGCTGTTTTTTTTGGTGGGGATATTTTTTTTATGACTCTCGGGAGAGGTATCGGTCGATCTCTTCACCTCTACCGTCTGAGGTCCGACCGAAAAGGATGAGGATGAATCATGCGCCCCCCGAATCCTGCTCGGACTGATCATTTTGATCTTTGTCGCCAAGCTGATTTTCTATGCGGGTTTTATATCGGCGTAAGGGATAATGGAACGCGGATGGCTCTGGTAGAATGGATCATCGCGGATAAGAACCAGAGGGGATCTGCGGTAATCCGTTGCATTCTTGTCATCCGCGTTCCATCGTATTGGCGTTTATGATGAAGAAGCGATTGAAACGATTGCTGGCCGCGCCGTTAGTCCTTATAGCGGCGATAGTCGTCCTGTTTGAAGAATGGCTATGGGACGACCTTCAGCGCATCGCCGCGGCTGTTGGCCGGTTGCCGCTTTTTCGTCAGATCGAATCGCTCATCGCCGGGCTGCCGCCTTACGCAGCGCTCGCGATGTTCGGCGCGCCGTCGTTAATGCTCATTCCCGTTAAACTGGCCGCGCTCTATTTCATCGCCCACGGTCAGCCGACGTTAGGGGTGATGACGGCCGTCGGGGCAAAGATCGCCGGAACGGCGCTGGTCGCGCGCATCTATGCGCTGACCCATCCGAATCTACTGCGGATCGGTTGGTTCGCGTTTCTGCATGCGCGGTTCCTGGCTTTCAAAACCCGAGTCCATGAGGCGATCAAATCTACCAGGTTTTATAAAGCCGCGTGGCGGCTGCGTATGCGATTGCGCGCCGCAATGGCTGGATACATCAGCAAACGACGGACCCTCTGGCGGAGCCGTTGGGAAGCCGCGCTCAAATTGTCACGCCGAAGGCGATGAACCCGCCCGAACCCACGTCCAGGATCCTGACCCAGGTTAACCCGGCGTTTATGGTAGTTGAGAAATAACTGGCGGCGCCTTTGCGCCTTTGCGTCTTGCGCTAGATTGGCTTCCTAGTTCGGGCGATGGTTCTCGCAACGTCGCAAAGTCGCAAAGGACGCGAAGGAAGGCGCGCGCCACGCTTTATCTTTCTGGTCGCCAGTATGGACCGAGCGGCCCGCGGAGTTTGCGCGGCGCTGACGCCGGCCATCTGGTCACAGGCGCGGCTGAGATTTCAAAAATCATCGAGAGGGCCAGCGCGGAAAAGCCCAACAGATGAAAAATGAAGTGCGCGATGTGGCCGTATTCCCACTGATCGCGCCACTGAGTCCAGCCCGCCGGCGGCGCATCGAGCGACATGGCCCTCATCGCCACATTGGCGGGTTCGACAAATATGAAATAGACCACCAGTCCCGCCAGTAGAAACGCTGCGCCGGCGAGCGTCAGCCAGAAGGCGGGACGTCGTTTGCGAATCAGAAACGCCAGCGCGACGGCTGCGAATATCGCGCCGATTTCGATAAACGCGCCGATGTTGGGCGGGCCGAAGGCCACGTAGAGCGTGCGATGAAGAGTCAGATAAAGATCGGCGGGATAGCGCATTTTGGCGGGCCACTCCAGCACATGGCAAAACGTCGCGCCCATAAGCAGCGCAGTTAAAGTGATCGTGATGAAGCGCCAGATTCTTAAGAACATATACAGCCAGCAAACCTATCGCCCTCTCCGCCAGGCGTCGCCGTATCGCTCGCTGAAAACGATTTGTTCGATCGGAAAGCGTCCCGGATACTCTTTCTCAGGTTTTTCCGCGCGTCCGATGGCGAGTAGCGCGACGACCTCATCTTCCGCAGGGATGCCGAACTCAAGCTTGACCGCCTCGGGATCGAATCCCTCCATAGGCGCGGTATCGAAGCCGTAGCTTTCGGCCACTAGCATCATCGTCGTCACGGCGATCATCGTATGGCGGTTGAGCCAGAGGTCGAGCGGGATGGTCGAGAGGAATTTCATCGCGCCTTGCCTGGCTCTTTCCACCTCTTCAAATTTGCCCACGCCGCGCCGCGCGCCTTCGCGCAGGGCCTGATCCGCGCGCTGCTCCAGATCCGATTTAACGCCGACGGCGATTATCACCACTGGCGCTTCAGCCACCTTCGCTTGATTCATGGCCGCCCGCCTTAGCCGCCGCCGGTTCTCTTCGTCCCGCACGACGATGAATCGCCACGGCTGCAGGTTATAGCCCGAAGGGGCCTGCGCGCCGAAGCTCAAGATGGCGTCGAGAAATTCATCGGGCACAGGTTCGTCCGGCTTGAAGCGCATGGTCGCTCGGCGGTCCAGCAGGACCTGCGTTATCGGCTTGAGCGGCGAGCCGTCGGGCTGCGTAGCCGGAAAAATCGACGGTTTTTCGCTCATCAATCTCTGTTGCATGATTCTCCTCGGAAAATCAGTTCGTAGTCCCGCCTTTAGGCGGAATGGTTTGGCATCACGGAATGGATCTGCATCTGACGCTTCCGCCTAAAGGCGGGACTACGAGCCGCGCTTTTCATTATTAGCGATGCTTTTCAACGCCGATCTGCCGGCAGAATTCGAGCACGGGGCATTCCGAGCATCGCGGCAGCGCGCCCGTGCAGATATGTTTGCCGAACGGGACGAGCAGGCGGTTGATCTCGACCCAGTAACGGCGCGGGAGCTTGCCTTCGAGCGCGACGGAGGTCCGCTCGGGCGTTCGCGCGTTGACGTACCCCCAGCGGTTGGTAACGCGATGAACGTGTATATCGACGCCGATGCGGGGCTGGTCGCAGGCGATTCCCAGCGCCAGGTTGGCGCATTTCGGCCCGACGCCTTCGAACGAGAGCAGCGCCTCGGCCTCGCATGGCAGCGCGCCTTCATATTCATCGACGACGCGTCGCGCGATCCGTAGGATCTGTTGCGCTTTGCGTTCGTGAAATGCGCAGGCGCGGATCAACTGATCGATTTCACGAGACGTGATCCGGCTGACTTCGAGCGGCGTGCGCGCCCGCGAGAAAAGTCTTCGCGCAGTCGGGATGGTCACTTCGTCGCGCGTGCGGATCGAGATGATGCAGGCCACAAGTTGCTCGAACGGGGAACTGAAGCCTTCGTCGGCCAGTTCGAACATCGCGGCCTTGGCGAAGGGGCGGACCGCCGCCCGGACGCGGCGAATGACCTCGTCAATGTCGAAAGGCCGCTTCGGGGATGTCATGACGCGCCCGCTTCCTTCATCTCTGCGAAAACTCCCCGCTCTCCGCGCCCGCGGCGGCGCCCTCGGCATTACGTTTTACGCGCTACAGCACATAGGATTTTTGCCTATGCGTTCAAAGCGACAAATTCTTCAAAACGCGTTTGAGCAGCGCGAAATCCTCTTTCACCTTCTCGCCTAAATCCTCACGATAGAGCGGCGCCGCCGGATGGTAGCCGACAATGTATTGTCGGCCGTCGCGTTCGATCACGCGCCCGCGCGCCTCGTTGACGCTCTTAACGCCGAGCGTCTTCTTAGCCGCCACGCCGCCGAGCAGCATGATCAGCGCCGGGGCGATCAGTTCGATCTGCTCAAAGAGGTAATTGGATGTACAGGTGTCGATCTCGCCCACTCTCGGGGTGCGGTTGTTCGGTGGGCGGCATTTGACGATGTTGGTGATGAAGAGGTCGTCGCGGTTGATGCCCGTGCCCTCGAGGGCGTGGTCGAGGAAGCGGCCGGCGGCGCCGACGAAAGGGCGCCCGGTCTCATCCTCCTCACGGCCCGGCGCTTCACCGATCAGCATGACCCGGGCCGACGCCTTGCCTTCGCCGGGCACGGCCAGCGTCCGCGATTGGCACAGCGGACATTTCGTGCAGACACGTATCTGCGCCGCCAGCGCTTCTAGTTTTCCGGCCGTCGCCGCTTTCGCCAAGGTCAGGTCCTCGCCGTTCTGGCGCGTGTAGTCCCCACCTCAGGCTCAGTCGTGATGGGGATGTTTCGCTCGACGCGCAACTGATTGCTCACGTCCGACACGCCCGAAACGCACTCTGCGATGTCTTCGGCGCGGCGTTTCTCTCCGCGGTTATCCACGCGCCCGGTTAGCGTGACCATGCCATTGTTCACGGTCACCTCGACGTCGCTAGCGTCGACATACCAGTCGTCCGTCAAATAGTCGTTGATGTCCTCGCGGATGCGCTCGTCGGAACGCCGGTAACCCCGCGGGCCGCGCCCCGCGTACATCCCCTTACGCATCTCGTCCGACCGCCGCCTCCGCTCGGCCTCATCGTCGCCGAACCACGACCTGATCTCGTCACCGGCGCGCTCGAAGAAGCCTCGCTCCTCGCCGCGCCCGTACCCGCCGCGGTAAGAAGGTTCACGGTATTCGCCTTCATAACCTCTACGGTATTCGCCTTCATAACCTCGCTGGAAGTAAGGCTCGCGCGTGCGGTCGCCGTATTCATAACGGCCGTAATCGTAAGCGCCCTGAGGCTCGCTGGAAGACCTGCCGCGGTGTCCACGCCGGTACGGCTCGCCATAGGAACCACTGCGGCCATAGCCGTAACGCCGTTCGCCGCTTTGGCTCCGATAATACGGCTCTTCATATCCCTCATAGGCGCCGCTTTGGCTCCGGTAATACGGCTGATCATAATCCCGCTCATGGCGGCTCCTCCTGTAGTCATCATAATCGTACTCGTTCGCCATTTTGTTCTCCTTCAAAGGTTAAGATCATTGATATGGTTTGTTGTGCGGTGGAAAAACGATCTTGCGCATGTCCAGCGCCTGTCCGCTCTCCCTCATGATCCTAGCCCCCTTCTTTCAGTGGGGTCGGTACGCATTCGTACTCCGGTAGTGGTTTTTACCGCGTGTGGAATTGACGCAGGTCGCCTCATGCGATTGACCTCTCCGGCCCTCCTTTATCAGCGCCCTTTGAATCTCCCTATGAGCGAGTGGTGATTACGCTGATCCGTCCATCGCCCTCCAGATAAGCCTTTTTCACTTTTTTGGGCGAGGGGCGGAAGCGGGTCCGCCTCTCGCCGCGTCAAGCAAGGAAGGGCTTGGGCGTTACGCTCGCGATTAGCGCTTCCCTCCGCCTGCCGATTTGCCGGGAGCGCCGGCGCCTCGTTCCAGCTGTCGCCTCGCTTCCTCGGCGGTTTGGCGCAGGCGGATGACGTTGCCCTCGACCGAGGCGACGGAGTCGAGCGGGATTTGAGCGTTAGGGTTTCTCGACTTCAATCTAATGCTGTTACCCTCGACACTATCAACCGTAGCCACCGGTTTGCCATCCGAGCCGATTACTTCCATATCTCCACGAATTTTTGATGGATCGATCATTGTGTTACTACTCCTCTAATTGATAATCCGATGTCCGTTTGCGATCAGGGCAAACGGACATCGGATTCTAATTGGATTGCCTTTAAGCCAGTTTCTATTCGCATTGCCGTTGCAATACCTGGCGACAGTACGTGAGCGGAATCCCCACTGTCAGTACATAATCGAACACGCTCGAGTAAAAACTCCGGCGCTTTTTATGCCTTAACGGCGTTATCAATCCTTTTACAAATCCTTGTATACGCAAAAGAAATCGCCCTTGCGGAAGGCGGCGGCGTCGAGCGATTGAATGCTCATTGCGGTGAATAACCGTTCATGGCATTTCTTTTGCAATCCAGCGGGTTTTCATCTCCCTCACGTCATCTCCCTGCAAGAAGACAAGAAAGGAGAATTGATTCATGCCGAGAGGCGAGAAGACAAAATACACGGGAAAGCAGGAGCGCCAGGCCGAGCACATCGAGAAAGGCTATAAAGAGCGTGGCGTCGAGGAGAGGGAAGCCGAGCGCCGCGCCTGGGCGACAGTCAATAAAATGTCCGGCGGCGGAAAAAAGAGCGGGTCGGGAAGGGGCAAGCCGACCAAGAAGGCTCCGGCGAAGAAGGGCGCTCGCAAGGGAGGCGCGGCGGCGGCGGGGCGTTCCGCCGCCGCTCGATCAGCTTCGGCCAAGAAAGCCGCTAGGACGCGAGCGCGCCGAACTGGTTAATAACTCGACATTCGTTACGGAGAACAATCTTAGATTGCAAATGCGCGCGGCACGGCCTTTGCAGCTTACATATTAAGGCGTGGAAGAACGCGAAAAGCTTCTTTCGCGCCTCAATCGCTAAAAGCTGAGAAAGCATTAAAGGAGGAGAAAACAATGCTTTGGACGATTATTGCGATACTCGTTGTGCTGTGGCTGCTGGGGTTGCTAGGTGGAATAGGTGGCAACTTAATCCATTTGCTGTTGGTCATTGCCCTGGTCGTGCTCATCTTCCAGCTGATCACTGGTCGTAGGGTCGTGGTCTAATTGGCGCGGCGACGCGCGCGTCAGCAAACGGCTTTCCAACAGTACAGTCGTTTGCCGATGCGCGCGATTCTATAACACCATCTATATCAAACGAAGAACGTCCTGCCGTGGACGTCGCGTCGATTTCTCGTCAGCCGGCGCCGCTTCAACCCGTTCAGTCGGCCCTACTGCGGCGGGACTGCTGGCCATCCATTGGTCCAAATGAATCAGAGTGTTTACGGCGGCTATGATGACCGCCTCTTCGAGGTCGGGCCTTGAAGTGTAGGCGCGAAGCTGTTGCGCGAAATCGTGCCACATCGCCACGACTCGGTCTCCATAACTATTAAAGAACGAGCCGCCGTCATCCCGGGTGACGCCCAGCGTGCGGCTTAAATGTTTCAGGACGATTCCCCAACCCAGCGTCGCGGACTCAAAGACGTAAAGACAGCCGAACGCCTGCGCCATTGTGTCGAACCCGGGCAAGGTCTTGCAGCGCGGCAGCAGCAGCGTATCCTCGATGCCCAACGAATGCAGGTCCCGCATCAGCAACGGCGTCTTCTTCCTCGATGTAAAATCGAAGTTAATCGCGCTCCAGTTGAAAGTGGCTTCGAGAACTTCTTCCGCCGGCTCGTAAAAGCCCAGAAATTTTCCGAGCAGCCGCCGGTAATCGTCGAAGGTTTTCACACTGTGAAAAAGGTCAAGCCTCTTTTCCAGACGCTCGTGATGCAAGAGTGTTTTCTGTTTTAACCTGGTCAAGATCATAGTGACTCCCTCGCAATCATCGAGAGCGGGCTTAGCAAAATTTATGCCAACAACATAATGAAAGAGGCCTAGAAGTTGTGGCAAATGGTTAATGGGCGATTTAAATGAAAAACTGACATGGTATAACCGCGGCGGACGCGAGAGAGGACTGATCGAACGCCTTTCATTAAGGCAGGGCGTTTTCTAATTGTCCATCGGCTTCTGGCCTCTTCTGAATATGAGAATCTACGAGCGTATGAATGGGCCGATGATGGACAAGACGCCCCGGCGTTTCAATCTCCGGCTCAAGACCGAATGTTTCACACAGGTCTAGTAATACCTCGACGTGGTGGTTGGTTTGTTCGAGATACTTTTCCCACTCTTTTTATGTGTTCGTTCATCTCTGGCGCCTCCGAAAATCAGTTCGTAGTCCCGCCTTTGGGCGGAAACGCCGGATGTGGACCCGTCCCGTGAAACCAAACGTTTCCCCCTAAAGGCGGGGCTACGAACTGCAGCCGCAAACGCTGAGTCAGTGACAGCAGGGTAATACCTTTGCAGGACCGCCGAACCGCACGCTTAGGTCGTTCATAAGCCGATGTGAAGCTGTGGCGCATGGCTACATGAAACGTGGCTATAAGCCGCACAAGACGCGGCGCCTTACTAGAAGCCATCTCATAAATGGACATGTCGCCTGTGAGGCTCCAGAACACCTCAGAAAGCCCTCGTAGTAACGACTGAAGTCGTTACTACGAGGCAGCGCGACATGAATGCTGATTCATATTTATGAGATAGCTTCTACTAAAACATCAAGAACTCCCCCAAAAATGAGTGGTAAATTCAACCACTGAATGGAATTTCACTTGCAGGTATTTTCCTGTTTCACTCCAGTTCAACGAAAGTTCTGTGAGTGCATTGAAGGCAAACACCGCGCTTTCGTTCAGAACACTTTCCAACCTTAGATATTCGACGATGCGGCAGGAAGCGAACCTCCAATAAGAGCGCCGCGCTGCGCCGTCTCCCATAGGCGGAACCCGCCCCGGAATGCGGTCAGGTTATGGCTCTGTCGAACTCCTGGAGGCAGTTCCTTGAGTTTCTTTGCGTTCCCTCCGCCGATCACAACGCTATCCGCCAGGAACGCCTTCATAAGCGCAGACGCCACCTCCGTCACGGCGCGCCGCCACGCGGTTTTCCCTAATCGCTTCAATCCTTGACGCCCCAATGCCTCTCCAATCATTTCCCCTCGTCTGTAAGGGAGCTGGCCAAGCTCCAAAGTAAGGATGACCTCCTCGGTGATCAGGGCGGAACCGACGCCAGTGCCCAAACCGAGGAAGAGCATCCGGCCTCCTTCGTAACTTCCCAGCGCCTGCATCGCCGCATCGTTCATGATTTTTACGGGGAGGCCGAAGGCGGAAGAGAAATCGAAACCGACCCAGCCGGGGCCAAGATTGCCAGGCTCCGAACTCGGCCCTTGATTCCCGACCAATCCAGGATAGCCGATCGAGACGGCGTAATAATTCCATCCTTCGGCGAGCTCTTGAACTATTTCCACCGTTTTCGCGGGCGTCATTTTTTTTCCGGACCGGCGCTTTCGCGGTTCCGTCTGTCCGCTGGCCAGGACTTTTACGCTCGATCCGCCTATGTCTACAGTTAAGACAGGAACCGAGGGTTTTGCAGGGGAAGGGCGCTGGTCCTCGATCGGTAATTTGGCGATGGTAGCAGGCGCCTTCATATATCGGTTTTCAATTGAATGTACGGGATTGCTTACAGTAGTAGCGCACGCATCGCAAGCTGGCGTATCAAAAACAGCGACGGCCGTGACTGAAATCGCGAAGCGTCTGGAGCGCCCCCGGTAATTAATCGAATCCTTTATAAAATCAATCACGAAGAAATTCGAGGATTGAAGATTGATAATCGAGGATCGCTATACGTGCGATGATGCGATCCTCGATCCTCGATCCTCAATCCTCGAATTCACTCGGTCCGGTCCTACCGCCACGACGAACTGCTGGAGCGCTCGGCGGGCTGCCCTTCGGTCGTGATGACCTCGCCGGCCTCCATTATCTGCTTGAAGCGGCGCAAGTCGTCCTTGATCTGGCGCCAAGGGGCTTTGCCCAAGAACTTGGCCACAGTCGCGCCGACCTCGCCGGCTGGCGGGCGGTACCGCATCTCCACTTTGACTATTGAGCCACGCCCGTTCGGCGCGCGTTCGAACCGCACATACCCGACATGGTCCACGTCCGAGCCTTCGAGCGAGCGCCATGCGATCAACTCATTCGGGCGATCTTCGGTAATCTTGGCGTCCCATTCGACCGTAGTCCCGGCGGGCGCTTTCGCCACCCAATGCGAATGTCCGCCTTCTGTCTCCCGGGCCGATTCAATGTGTTTCATGAAACGCGGCAGATTCTGAAAGTCGCGCCAGAAGCGGTAGAGTTCTTCGGGCGAACGGTTGATCATCAAGGACTGCGAAACGCGAATTTCGCTGTCGCCGTTGCGCCGGCTGAGCCGCTGAGAGCAGATCGCGTCAAGAGCCGTCACCCCGGCCACAGCGGCGGTCGCTATCGCGAGTTTGTTTCGTTTCGACCTTTTCAATCTGAAGGCTGCGCCTAGCAGCGCCAGGTCAATGGCGCCACCGCTGACTCGCGACCACATCCAGTTTGCATTGGGCTGCCGCCCGGTGAGGATGCCAATGCCGCTTGTGATCTCGCGCGCTCCCATCATCCTAAGTAAGCCGCTGTAATCGCCTCGGACGCCGATCAGTTTCGCCAAACCTCTCGGCGCCACGATCTCCGCCAACCCGAGTCCGATGCCGAACCATCCCAAGCCGCGCGCGATTTTCTCTTCGTTAAATCTCCTGGCGCCGTTCGGGCGCAATTCCTCCTCGGTTCGGCCTGTTACCGGCTCCGCGTTCCGCATCATCTGTGTCTTCGCCATTTTTTCTTCTCCGAAATGAGTAGGGCAAACTGGCAGTTTGCCTGGTTTTCACGATAGGCCACATTGAAGGGGTCGAGGCAAACTGCCAGTTTGCCCTACACTTCTGACCTCTTCTGCGCGCCGCGCGCAGGCGATCAACCCCTACGGCGATTGCTCCTCGCCGCACAGTTTGTAACCGATTTTGATTTCAGGCATTGTTAATCACTCAACGGCGCGCCGCGCGCTTCGGCTCGGAGACCGCGCAAACCACGTCGGCAATTGCGCGCCGCTCGCCTCGCCCCGGATAGTTTCCGGCGTGCCGCGCCAGATCGCCCTGACTGACGATGCCTACCACCTGTCCCCAGTCGTTGGTAATGGGCAGCCGCCGAATCCGATGGCGCGACATCTGGCGCATGCATTCCTTGACGGAATCCTCGGCGTGGCATGCGAAAGCCCCGTCGGTCATACAGTCGGCCACAACGGTGGTGTGCGTGTCCGCTTCGTTGGCCACGAGGCGCATCGAGATGTCACGGTCCGTCACTATCCCTATGAGGCGGCCTTCCTGGTCGAGCACCGGAAGCGCGCCGCAGTCATAATCGCGCATCAGCCGGGCCGCGTATCCGACCCGGTCTTCGGGGTAAACCGTGACCACGTTGCGCGACATCAGGTCAGCCGCGCGCATGTCGTCGATTGTGTATCCCGGACGCCCGTAATCTGCCTGCCGCCCGCGTCGCTCGTATTCGTATTCATCTCTGCCGCGCCTACGTTCGGCTTCCTCGTGGCCGAGCCACGAGCGCACTTCATCTCCCGCGCGTCGGAAGAATCCCCGCGCCCCCTCGTATCGGCTCCTTCCGACGCCGGGTTCATAATCCACATCATAGTAACGCGCCATTTCAATCCTCCTTCTCTGGTTGTTTCTATTCTTCCGTCATCTCTATTCTTGACGCATAAGACCGCCACAGACCTTCATCCTAGCCCCTCTTTTCCTGGGAAGTCGGTACGCACGCGAACGCAAGCCGGGGCCGACGGCGCCGCGCGCGTGGGCGGAACGCGCGGATGATCAATATGGCGTTTGCTATATCACTTGCTTTGTTCTTAGTCTCGCCTTTAGGCGGAAGCGATTGGCGTCACGGAATGGATGATGTCGGACAAGGCGCCGGAGTTGATTTGACTGCCGTGCGGCAGTTCCAAAATATCCGCCTGATCAATTATTATCTGGCAATAACAGATTGGCGCAGTACCACGCTCGCAGGCAAGCGGCTGACCGATGGGACAGCCGCTGCGTATACTGGATAGCAATTGGTGTTCGCGGCGAATAGCGTAACAATAGAACGCGGATCACCGCGGGTAAAACTAAAAGGTCAGCGACAGTCCGCTCTATGTATGTCATCCGCGTTCTATGAACCTGTACACTGGTCTGACAAAGTCGCTCTAGGTCGCTTGGCAACCAGAGTAGATTTTCGTAACCCGGAGAATAAATTGGCGCAGCTCGACATATCAGAATTATTACGGGCTTGGAGCGAAGGCGACCAGGCGGCGCTCGATCAACTCATGCCGTTGGTCTACAACGAGCTTCGCCGTATGGCTGCCGGCTATTTGCGCCGCCGTGGGGCGCAAAACAGCCTCCAACCTACTGCGATCGTTCACGAGGTCTATCTGCGGCTGTTGGGACAGCGAGACGTTCAATTCGAGAGTCGCGCGCAATTTTTCGGACTGGCGTCGCATTTGATCCGCACCGTCCTTGTCGATCACGTTCGACAGCGGCAAGCCGCCAAACGCGGCGGCGGCTGGCGGAAAGTCGAACTTACCGAGGCGCTCGACATCGCGCAGTCGCGCGATGTGGACATGATCGCGCTTGATCACGCGCTTGAAACTTTGAGCGCCCGCGATCCGCAACAGGGTCGAATCGTCGAATTGCGCTATTTCGGCGGACTGACCATTGAAGACACCGCCAAATTCCTCAAGATCTCACCCGCGACGGTCAAACGGGATTGGAACCTGGCGAGGGCGTGGCTCTATCGTGAAATCATCGGCAGCATTTAACGCCGCAGTTTTCACACGGATGAATAGCCACAGAGGTCACAGAGAACACAGAGAAATCGTTAAATCCTCTCTGTGCCCTCTGTGTTCTCTGTGGCTAATCGTCTTTCTAAAATTGAAAATCGGTATAGTCGTTACTACGCGGTTCTTTTTATGACACTTTTCAACCTGACCGTAAATGAAGCCTTGCCTTTCAGTCCGCCTTCAATAATCTCGACCTGATCCTCGAACTTCACATAGCCGGCGCGCTCGACCCGCAGCCGGTAGTCTCCCGCCTTGAGCAGGCTCTTGGTCTCGAAGACGCCGGCGGCCGACGACGAACCGGCCGCCGCCGCGACCTTACCGCGCGCCGGAAGGAGTGTGACTCTGGCCTGCATTATCGCCTGTCCTTTCTCATTGATCACCTTGACTGCGACCTTCAATGAGGCGTACCGAGTTTCATCAGGCGGTTGCGGCAGGCTCAATAAAGGAACATCCAGGCTGCCGTTGTAAAAGCGGCGGTCCAATCGCGGCTCCTGCAACCTGTCCTTTTCCATCGAGGCTCGGCTTACCTTTGCCGCGACCTCTTCGTAAGTCTCCTTGATGGTCGCATTGGGTCGCCTGCGCATGACGTCGAGAAGGGCGTTGGTGAAGAGGCTCCCCTGTTTGGTCGCCCCGGACTCCTGTATGTCGCGCGATGAAGCGAATAGTAGGTACTGGCCCCGCAAGTTGTAAGACCCGACCTCGCGCGAGATCGCGGGGCGCGGGATCTTCTCCAGCTTTTGTTTGATCTGCTCCGACTTGAGTACGCCGTTGTCGCCGTCGCTCCGTAAACTACGGAGCGCTTTCGTGAGGTCAAGTTTCTTCGAGATGATTTCAGCGCCGGATGTGTCTCTGGCCTGGGCGCCGGAATGACAACTGTCTGAGATGAAGATGACCCTACACCCTTTGCTCGCGAAGCGCGAAAAGTGCCAGGCCAGCGTGTCGTCGAGCAGCAGGTTCTCCCAAGGCATGCCGCTGCTGTTGATCTCGGAATCGACGTCGACCGGGCAGATTGCGCCGTCATACCTCCCCGGTATCAGATCAGGCGGTTCGATTTCGGCCTTCTCGTCGAGGTCGGCGGATTGTTCGTCCGGAAAGAGCGTGCCATGGCCTGAAAAGTAGAAGACGAATAGGTCGCCCGGCTGCGCCTTCTCGCGCCGCTCGATCAGGGCCTTAAGGATTGCTTTGTAGTTGGCCGCCTCGTCGGCCAACATATCGATATCCTCTCGCCGGAAGCCACCGTAATTGACCAACGTCTCACGAAACATCTCCGCGTCTTTAACGCAGCCGAACAACGGGGCGATTTCGTATTTGTCAATTCCGATGACCAGCGCGAATTTCTTCGGCGCCGCCTTGGGCGAGATTTGGTTTGGGCCGGTCTGCGCGCCGGCGGAGCAGAGACAGAACAACAACAGCGCGCCGGCTTTGGCGCAATCAAGCGTTCGACTTATCATTTTCTCGATCCATTCCATAAAACCTCTCAGAAAAGGGTAGGGCGCCTGGGAGCGCAGGCATCCTTGCCTGCCGGGGTTACGGCAATGACCGACTGACCAAGGCAAGCAGGCAAGGATGCCTGCGCTCCCAGGCAGTTTGCCCTACCCTCGCGACTCGATTTTCATTCTTTATTTAGTTCATTTACTCTTCGACAAATTTGCCGGCAGCTTCAGCGCCATCAAATCCAGCGGGTCAATGTCGGTTCCGGACAATTTGACCTGGAGGTGCAGATGTGGCCCCGAAGACCTGCCGGTGCTGCCGCTCGCTCCTATCGTTTGTCCCGCGCTGACAGTATCGCCTTCCTTCACATTCATCTTCGAAAGATGGAGGTAGAGCGAAAGCAGCCCCTGGCCGTGATCTATCGTGACCATGTTGCCGTCGTAGAAAAGGCTCTCGGCCAAAACCACCCGGCCGCTGTTGATTGCTTTGATCGGGGTTCCTTGCGGGGCGCCGAAGTCGGCGCCTCGATGCGTTTTCGCCGGACCGCGATTGAACCTTCTCGTCCCGGCGAAAGCGGCGGTCAATCGAATGCCAGCGTCCACCGGGCGCAAGAACGAGCCGTTCCACAAGGCGTTTTCGGAGAGCGTTCTGAAGGCATCGCGTTTGAGCAGCGCTTCGCGCGCAATTCGAGCCCTCTCCTCGTCGTCGGGATCGGTGAATTCTGGCGGCACGCGGATGTTTGTCTTTCTGGCCTCGATTTCGAATTGGGCGCTGAAGGTGACGGGACGCCCGCCCGCGTCGCTTCCTTTCAACGTGATGCTCTGGCTGCCGAGCTTGGATTCCAGGGCGATGCCAGCCAGCCCGTACCACGTCTTACGCGACTGGTCGGGGTTGAAGAAAACTTTCTTTCCCATCGTCGCGCCGCTCAGCGATGAGAGAGCCTCCACGGACGTGACCGTGAACAGACATGGCGAGCCTCTTTCGATGACTTTCGGACCGATTGTGACTTTAAACCCCGCCGGCGCGGACGGCGCCAAATCCAGCGCCAACTCGGATGGCGCTTTTTCCGTGACGCCGGCAGTCTCGCCCGTCGCGGAAGGCTTGGGCGGTTCAGCCGCTCTCGCCGGCGAGGCCGCCGCCAGCGCAGCTGACTTTGCCGCCTCCTGCTGTGTCGCCGCCGGCGCCGTCTTGTCGCGCGAGCACGTGGCTAGTAGCGACGCGACGGTCAGAATGACAGTGATGCTTTTCGAAAATTTCATTAGTAATCCTTTCTTTATTGCAAACCGAGAAAAACTTTGAGATCGCCCTGCTCGCCGGCGTTCAAACCGCCATAATCGGGGTCGTCGAGCAGTTTCCGTTTCAGCTCCGGCGTGGCCTGCGTTTCGGGCATCGCCAGCAAGGCGGCCTTCATCGCTATTCGCGGGCGAACGCCATAGGCCGCCACATAATTCGGGCGCCTGTCGTATTCGTTCAGCCGGGCCTGTAACTCTTCGACTTCGAGCCCGGCGAGACTATTGAGCAGGTCGGTCATGGGAAGGTCTTTCATGACCAACACGAACAGGTCGCCAGGCCGCAGGAAGAATGTGGCCTTTGCGCCCGGCGGCAGCGGCTTAACCGTCGGCAAAAAATCGAAGAAATAGTAGGAGGCGCCTCCCGGCGCCAGGATGCAGACCAGGTCGCGGAACTGAGTATTCTTCGGGTCGGCGAGTTGTTTGCCGGTGAAAGGGATAGGGTAACCGGAGACCTTCGATATCGCCTGCCATGCCACGCCGTCGCCCCAGCGTTTGAAATTGGTGATCGTGTCGGCGTTGGCGACGACCAGAGCGCCGCTGGGATTGCCGCTAGGACTGGAAGAGGCGGCCTTGCGCCCGAAGCGTATCAACAGATCCTTGATCGTCGTGACGCCGGCGTAACTCGCGACCTTCTCTTTCCCGCGCCACCCGGCGGCGGGCCACCAGTGGCTGATGTGCGAGACGAGCGCGATCCAGCGGTCATCCCAATTCGTGGCGTATGGCGGCACCGCGCCGGCGTTTTTAGACACGACCTCCCATTGCGCGTCGGCGACCTGCTGGCTGTAGCGCGGGTCTTCGGCAATCTTCACGAAGACTCCGAGCAGTCGCGGGTCGGTTTGAATCAAACGCAGCGCGTCCACGCCGGCCTCGACCGCGCCGGTCCTGAGGTTTACCACGCGGTATCCCTTCTCCTTCTCACTCGCGATGAAATCAATGCCGTAATGGAGGAAGGCTTCGGCGACTGCGCGGTCTTTTAAGAGTATCCCCATCACTTCCGGTAGCAATCCGGCGCGCGCGCCGAATCCGCGCCCCCAGGTCAGCAACTGCGAATCATAGGCGTTGATCGCCGAAGTCTCGCCTTCATGCTTCAGCTCCTCCCAAACCACCTTCTTTATTTTCGATGCGCGATCTGGCGCATTGGTCGAGATGTTGCGGATCGATGAAGGCTCCTGTGGGGTTTTGCCGAGATAGACGTAACCGTACTGCAAAATCCGCCGGCCGTTGATTATTGTTCGATACCGCTGGAGCTTCAGCATCTTCGTGTCGATCTCGCTCAGATTGCGTTTGACGTTGCTGAGCAGGCATTTCTGTTCCTCACTCGCTCGCAGTCGCTTGAATGAAGCGTCGGCGGTCGGCGCTTTCTCTTCCCCGTAAAAAGTGACGCTGATCTGCTCCTTCTGAGAGCGTTTGGCGAGTGGCAGGATTTGTGGCCACTTCTTTACGTCACAGCCGCTA
>DATEMG010000310.1:0-18876 GCA_035275805.1 Blastocatellia bacterium | reverse complement strand
CGGGGCTTAACCTGAAGCCCGCTCGCTACCGCTCGCGGTACTGATCCGCACTGTCATCTCAGTGTGCCGTACATTGATTTGCAATCCGCTATAGAACTGGGCGGGGAAAACCCGCCCCTACATTGCGGGGACGTTATTTTTTCAAATGCCATAACCCACGCTCAACTTTTCCGCCCTTGTAGACGGCAAGCTCCGTGCCGAGAATTTAAATGGGCGCCTAATGCTGTGTAAGATTCATTGATTCAACGCGCTAGCGTTGGATGAGAAGGCTGAAGCCGTCTGTAGGAGTCGAACAATGTTGTGTTTCAGGGCGACAAAACCGTTGCATGCGAACTCGAAAGCGACAAGGATGTCGGCGGTCTTCACGCGACGAATCGCAGTTTCACGAACGCTTCGGCGACATGAAAATTGGGGGTTTCGGCGAATGTGGGAGAGAGGGCGAGGTATTGCCGTTCGCCGCCCGACCGGCTGACGCGGAAAAGATTCGCATGCCACAGGTCGTTAACCCGAGGTACGCAGCCGAAGGCGTCGTACGGAACGGCCATCGCAGCGCGCCAGATTTTTTCGGACTCGATGACCTCGCTCACGGTCCGCATGCCGCTCCGCCACCGCCAGTCGGCCAGCATCTTTGTACGGTCGACGATCAAATCGCACCACTGCCCTGTCGGCGCGACTTCGAATTCGCGGTAATGTTTCTCGTGCAGCTCGACCGGCGAACGGACGAAGGCTTCGCACACGTCCCGATCCCACAACGCGTATCGCTCCTCATCGACGTCGAACTCCTCGTCGACGTCCAACTCGGCGTATCCGCACTCGAAGCCGAAGAAAATCTCACGCTCGCTCCACACTACCATCGCGGTCGTTTTCAATTCGACCGGCGCCTCTTCCCCGCGCCAATTACGGTCGATTGCCAGGCGACGGGCGGCGCGCCAGCATTCGGCATGAAAATCCACGGTGAGTTGTGGCGAATGGCAAAAGACGGCGATAATCTCATCAACTTTCATATCGAACAGTCTATGGCGCAAAGTTGTCGTCAAGAAATGAAAATAGACAGGATTCACAGGATTGTTCAGGATTTTGTGAATTCAGCTCGATCCTGAACAATCCTGTGAGTCCTGTCTATTTCCCAAGGAGGACATCTTTATGAATCGAATTCGGATCGCTCAAGGCATTCGCGCCTGCGTCATCGTCACGCTCGCGCTCTGTTTCGCTTTTCAACAAACGACCGACGGGACGCCCGCCCACGGTCAAACCGGATCTGGCGCCGCCGACATGATTCTGATTAACGGCTTCATCTGGACCGTCGACGGGTCGAAGCCGCAAGCCGAAGCCGTCGCCGTGCGCGGCGATCGTATCATCAAAGTCGGGGGGAACGAAGAAGTGTTGGCACTGAGGGGCGAACACACGCGACTGATCGATCTGAAGGGGGCGTTCGTCACGCCCGGGTTCAACGACAATCACGTCCATTTCGCCAGCGCGGCGAGTTTCTTCTGGAACCTGCAATTGATGGACGTTCATAGCGACGAGGCGTTCGTCGCGCGCGTTAAAAATTATGCCGCCGCCCATCCCGGCGAACCGATTCGCGGGGGAGGCTGGGGAGCTTACGAACAGTGGGAGATAGGCGACGCCCGTGCCGGCGGCCCCGCGACCGTGAATGAGCGGCCGTCCTGGACTCCCGACCGTAAACTGATTGACGCGATCACCGGTCCGACGCCGATGTTCATCAGCAAGTTCGACAACTCGCTCTATTTCGCCAACACGGCGGCGTTGAGGCGCGCGGGCTTTGATGACCGCGCCGCCGACGCCGAGAACGTCGCGCACCTTCGCGACGCGTCCGGGCGAATCACCGGCGCGATGCGGATTAAGAACCAGCGCGGCGTCGAAGCTCAATTCCTGGGCGACGTCAGCCCGGATCACGACAGGCGCGCCAAGATGACCGAGAACGCCCTGCGGTTGGTCCGCGAAGCCGGAGTGACTTCGTTCCAGGACATCTCCGACCACGAGCAGCAGCAGCTCTATCACGAATTTCTCGAGGCGGGACGATTGACAGCGCGCGTCAATTTTCGTTACGGCATCGAGCATTGGGAGCATATGAAAGCTCTCGGCGTAAAACGCGGGTCGGGCAACGCGATGATCCGGCTCGGCGCGGTCAAAGGCCACATTGACGGAATTATGGGCACGTCAGGCGCGCGCTTTTACGAAGCCTACAACAACGACCCCGAAAAGAAGAATCGGGGCCACTGGCGGCCGTTGACCTGGGTTTCGCCCGAACGCAGAACCGAACTCAATCGCGGCCCGTTCACCGAAATGATGATAAAAGCCGACGCCGCCGACATCCAGGTCACCGTCCATGCCATCGGTGACGAGGCCCTCGGGGTGATGCTGGACATGATCGAAGCGATGACCAAAGCCAACGGCCCGCGCGACCGCCGCATGAGGTTGGTTCATGCGCAGGTATTCGCGCCGCGCGATTTTGACCGGTTGAAAGGCCTGGGCGTGGTCGCCGAAGTTCAACCCTTCCACCTGAGCGACGACATGCGCTGGATGGAGGAGCGCATCGGCTACGAACGCTGCAAGGGCGCATACGCGTTCAAGACTATTCAATCTAAGGGCGCGACCTTGAGCTTCGGCACAGACTGGCCCGGCACCTCGGCCTCGATCTACCCGATCAGTCCGATCTACGGCTTGTACGCGGCCGTCACTAGACAAACCGTGCGGCGCGCGCCCGCCGAAGGCTGGTTCCCCGCCGAGCGGTTGACGATCGAAGAAGCGATCAAGGCATACACCTGGGGTTCGGCCTACGCCAGCTTCGAGGAGAACATCAAAGGTACGCTGATCGAAGGCAAACTGGCCGACATCACTGTGCTGGACACGAACCTGCTGCGCGCGAAGCCGACCGATTGGATTGACGAACGCGGTGATGTGAAGGTGAAGACGCTTTATACGATCGTCGGCGGGCGCATCGTTTACCAGCGCTGAACATAACAACAAAAATTTCAACCAAATTATCGCTAAATCGAATCAAAGTCATTGACAGCACGGCGTCTCTAGGCTATATGTGCAAATGCCTCGAAAGTAGAGATTTTGGTTGTGTCTTTACTTACCGCCACTTACGTGGTTGTGGCCGTACCCCCCTATAAACGCAAATCATTGCATTAGCGGCTGCGGGCCTCACTAGTCTTCAATGAACTGACGGGCTGAAGACAAGGTCAAGCGATACTTACTTGAATCCTGTTCTCGCCTGAGTGTTTCTGCTCAACTGATGTGAAATTTGCATGGGCGGTTGAAAGCCGGTGGACTCGACACATCCAGAAGCGGCTATGGAGTCGTCTAAGCAAAATTCACCCAGTTGCTTTTTTCCGACAGACATCGTTCAGGGAGGTGACCCATGTGGGCCCCAGCAAACTATCCGAATCAAATTCGCCCACTGCCCTTATCAGCGCCCGGACTTCCGCGAATTGACAATCGCGAGATCCCCTGCGGCGTGGCGTCCTGCGCCCCACTCGTCCAACACGAATTATTGAAGGCCGTGCGCGAACGAATGCCGTCGGTCTACAACTACGCTGCGCGGGAGATAGGATTGACCGTCTCGCGCACGCAGGAGTTGATCGAGCGCAGGATCGAGATCATCAGTTCCGCGCGGGCCATCCGTCTGGCGCGTCTGATCGCGCTGGAGCCGAATTCCCATGCTGTCTTCGGCGAAGCGGGTCAAAAGCTGTTTGACCAGATGCGCCGCGATTTCCCGCTTATCGCCAGGGCTTCGATCCGAACCCTGCCCGCGCCGCTGCGAATCCGACTGGCCATGACCTGGACGCGCAGCGTCGCTTACGGCTTCGCCGGCAGCCTCAGCAGGATTCTGACCGACCATGACCGGCATAAAATAGCCCTGTCGCTGCGCAGTGGAGTCTTCGCCGACAGGCTCGATACGCTCGGAGGCGCGCACGAATATTATCGCAACGTCTTCAAGGTCGCGCTCAACGAACTGGCGCGCGTGGATTGCGAGATCAAAGAGGTTCGCCGCCCCTCCGTCTACCTCAACCAGTGCAATTTCGAGATCAAATGGGAGTAGCTAAATCAGGGCCGGCAACATAGAAACAAGAGCAACCGCAGATTTTCACCGATACAGCGGAATCAATGCGGATTATCTGTGACAATTTGTAGCATCCACGTAAATCCGCGGTTGCCGCTGTCCCTATCCCGTTTGTCCAGATTTAGAGCAGATCGCATTTTACCCTCCAAACGGCCGTTAATTGGCTTAAGTTAAAAACCTATTTTTGCCTTTCTTGCGCTTCTGGGCTTTTTGTTTCCATTCGGCCGCTTCACAAAGCCATTCGCAACGCTACCTGCACAAATCAAGAGCGGATTTACCTTGGCTATAGTCTTCGTCACATGGCGAATTAATTCGTAACTACGTGGCGATTTTCGGAAAAATTTGGGGGATGAGCTATAGGTATCAGCCCATCCCCCAAGCGCGCTTTCGATGCCCTTAAGTTTAGAAAGTTAAGCGCAAAGCGAGTTGGATGTTGCGGCGCTCTTTGCCTCCGCCGGGAAAGAGTCCCTTGTTGGCGGTGACAGAGGAATTCCCATTGGAGAACACGTTCGTGCCCGGATTGATGAACACGTTCGAGTGGTTGAAGAAGTTGAAGAACTCCGAGCGTAACTGCAGGTTCATGCCCTCGCGCGGGAGCTTGAGGCTCTTGTACAACCCGAAGTCGAAGTTAAAGTACCCCGGGGTGCGGAAAAGGTTACGCGGCGAGAGAAGCTGCGGTTGCAGGTTGGCCACTCGCGACACGCAATTCGGCTCACCCAAGCAGAAGTCGTTCAGAGTGCTGAATGCGCTTTGCAGCCCCGTGTAATAGTTAAAGGTGTTCGGAAGGGTGGGGTCTGGCACGCCCGTGCGGTCCGGGATCGCGCCGATGATCACGGGGTAGCAGAAGTTCGCCTGACTCGAATTGCAACTGGAGTTACCGCCGTCAAAAACGGTGAATGCGCCGCCGGTCTGCGCCTGCAAGATGCCGCTCATACTCCATCCCTGTAACGCCTGGCCCCTGATGCCGCTTAGGCCTTTGCCAAAAGGAAGCTCCCAGAGGCCGGAGAGCGTGAGGCGCTGCCGAATGTCGTAGGACGAATTGGCCCGATCAAACGCCGGGTTGAACGGGTCGCGGAATCCGAAAGAGCCGGCGAACCCATCGAGCGCTGAGTCGGCGAAGAAGGAGCTTGAGTTGTCAATCGAGTGCGCCCAGGTGTAGGCGCCGGAGAGCGACATCCCCGGCACGCCCAATCGCTGTGCGCGAAGTTCCGCCGTCATGCCGTGGTAGCGCGAGAGGCCTTCGTTGCCGCGACGGTTTATGTTGGTCAAGCCGGTCTGATTCAAGCGGCTGGTGTTGTCCAGCGCCGACGGGGAGCATTGGAATGACGGGTCAATCCGCTGCAGCAGCAGGCAGCTTCCTATTTGATTGAGATTGTTCAGCGAATAGAGCTTGATGCCGTTCGCCCCCAGGTAGGAAATCGAACCTGTGACGCCTTTGCCGAGGTCGCGCTCAAGCGAGGCGTTAAACTGCGCGCTGTAGGCCGTCGTGAGGTCGTTGTCCAGCATGCGGGCTGAACCCGTGATCCTCAATGACGCGCCAGCGGCGCCGAGCGTGTCGAACTGGTTAGGCATGACCGGGAGAGCCGGCGGGGACTGTAATTGGAGCACGAGGTAGTTCGGCGGATTCTGAAACACGTTGAAGGTCGCGTTGCCGAAGTTGCGGTCGTAGAACAGGCCGACGCCGCCCCGAAAGACCGTCCGCCCGTCGCCGAAGATGTCCCAGGCGACGCCGATGCGCGGCGCGAAGTTTTTGTAATCGGGCTGGTAGAATTGATCGGTCTGCTGGAAGGTCCCCAGGGCCACCTGGGTGAATATGTCCAGCCCCAGATCAGTGGGGAAAACAAGGTTGGAGTCCAGGAAGCGTTCGTCCGACGGACTATGGGGTACGCCGAAATACTCCCAACGCAAGCCGGCGGTGAGCGTAACGCCCGGCCTGACCTTGAATGAGTCTTCTCCGTAGAAGGCGAATTCGTTGTACCGGAAGTGTCGCGTGAAGCTGGGGAAGCGGAACGAGCCGTCAATCCTCGTATCATAGATGTCGCCCGGCGCCTTGCCGTTGGGATCGATGGCGACGGAGATCGCATCCACTCCGCCGTTGAGCATCCCCTGCATCGTGCTTGTTTGGAAGAAGGCGGTCTGATTGGCGCCGAACGTGCGGTTGTCGCGTAGGTGTAGATACTGGCCGCCTGCTTTGATCGTGTGCCGCCCCCACGCCAACGTCGCGCTCCCATAGGTCTGGTAAACGTTCTGCGCCCCGCTGGACGGAAGGGCAGCGGAGCCACATGCGTCAGGCGCATAGCCCGGAAAGACGATGGGACCGGTTGCCAGAGCGTTGAATTGGGCATATTGCCAGCACGGCGTGGTCGACGGCGCAGCGCCGAGCGGTTGCAGGTTGAGGAATCGATTGTAGGCGACGCCCGACTCGACGAAGAGCCGCGGCGAGAACGCGTGCGTGGCCGTCAGGTTGAAATTCTGGTTACGACTGATCTGCCCGGTATTGAAGCCTTGATAGGGGCTTAAGCTATTCGTGCCGGAGAACAGATCGTTGTTCTGGAAGGCGTAACGCCCCATCAAGCTCGTCTTCTCGTTGAAGCGATGATCCATCCGGCCGGTGAACAGCCATGCGTTTTGCGGGCTGCCGGCCCCGGAGTCAATCGGCGCGCGGAGGTTGGAGCGCTGAAACAATATGGTGTCCGCCGAGATGACATCGCCGGTGATGGCGTTGCGCAGCGGGTTGGCCTCGTACATGCTACGGCCTTCGAAGCCTTCCACGATTTGCCGCGCGGTTATGAAGTTGTTGGGGTCATTGGCCTGCGGCAGGCCGCCGAAGGACTGGATGAAGTTCCTGGTGGTGGCGGAAGCGGCGTTCAGGAAGCCCTGTGTGGGGACGAAAAACGGCTTCGTGCTGGAACTGCGGATGCGCTGCCCTTCGACAGAGCTGAAGAAGAAAGTCTTGTCCTTTATGGCCGGGCCGCCCAATGAGCCGCCGAACTGGTTGCGCACGAAGTTGCTCTTCAGCAAGCCGTTGGCGTTGTCATCAAATGGCGCCGCCGAGAGCGCCGCGCCGCGATAGAACTCGTATGCGCTGCCGTGAAGACTGGCGGTTCCCGACTTGGTAACGGCGTTGATGTTGATGGGGTTGCGGCCGAACTCCGCCGTCGAGCCGTTGGTCTGGACGCGGAACTCCTGCACAGCGTCAAGCGGCACAGTCTGGCCCACGGTAGAGTTGAAGGTGTCGTTGTTGGCGCCGCCGTCGAGCATGAAGTTGACCGATGAAGTGCGCTGCCCTGCGATGGCCAGGCCCAATCCGCGCGTATCGCCCGTCACCGCGCCGGCGTTGCTGGCGCCGGGCGTGAGCCCGACCAGGTCATAGGGATTGCGCGTGATCAGCGGCAACTGGATGATCTCTTTCTCAGTGACGATGCGCGAGACTTCGCCGGTGGACGTGTTGAGCGGCGCGTTCTCCTCTGAGAGTTGCGCCGCAGACTGGACTGAGCCGACCTGCATCAGGACGTCCAGCTTGAGGCGTTGAACCACTTCGACCGTGATTTTACGAACGAATTTGCTGAAGCCTTGATTCTCGACCGTGAGCTCGTAATTGCCGGCGCCGATGTTTGCGAAAATGTATAAACCCTCCGGATTGGTTTCCGTCTCCTGCTTGACGCTGGTCGCCGTGTTGGTCAGCGTGACTTTCGCCCTCGATATCAGGGCGCCGTTGGTGTCCGACACGCGGCCGGTAATGACGCCGAACTGCGTCTGAGCTATTGCGCTGACCCCAAGGCATAAACAGAGACAAGCTGCTATGAAAGCCGGTTTTCTCATTGATACCTCCATTAAGGATTGTTTCTCGAGGGGCGAGGGATGGGGGGATAACAAAAGCTTAAAATGTAAAATGCGGCTTGTTAGTGAGGCAACGTTTACTCAAACTCGCGTTATAAGGTCGGGCTTGCTTAAAGTCAAGCATAACGTGCGGAACATTGTGACCATTAATGGAAAAAGAAGGATAGGCGTCCAAAAATTCCGATGTCTTTCAGATATCTGGATTTCGCTACTGCTTTTTCTCGGCCATGGCCTTCTTGATCTTCTCGCTCATCTCGCGAGTTTGCGCCGCGTATTGGCCCTTAGGCTCCAAACGCAGATACTCCTCGAACATCTGGAGCGCGTTTGCGGCGTTTCTCGCTTTCAAGAATATGTTGCCGGCCAGCAGATAGGCTTCGGCATAATCCTGCTTGAGTTGCAGCGCCTGTCCGACTTCCGATCCCGCCTTGGTGACGTCGCCTTTAGCGAAATAGGTCTGTCCGAGCGCGAAATGGCCTTGATACGATTTCGGTTCGAGTTTCAAACCTTCCTGTAAAACTTTTTCGGCCTCTGAATATTTTTGTTGTTGGCGATATGCGTCGCCAAGCGCGAAATAGGCCCCGACCGCCTTGGCGTTGATCTCCATCGTCTTTTTCAATTCGCGCTCGGCCTTCTCCCACTGTTTTCTGTCGACGTAAGCCGTGCCGAGCAGAAGATGCGCCTCAGCGAAAGCAGGGTGCAGACTGATGGCCTTCTCCAGATGAGTGACCGCTTTTTCGACATTCTTTTCATCGAGCAGAATCGTTCGCCCCAGGTCGAACTCTTTTTGCGCTTCGGGGGGAATGTCGATATTGATAATTGCCGCCGGACCGGTGGGCGCAATCGGTGGTTTTTTTTCCGGCACGAGTTGGAATTGCAGATAGGCTCGCGGCTGTGTCTGCAAGTCGACCGGCTGCCGCGCCTCGCGGTAACCCACCGCGCGAACCGTAACGGTGTACTGAGCCTGCCCTAAACCTGAAAAGCGAAATTTACCGGAAGAGTCCGTAAGTGTTTGCCCATTCACGCCGCTGGCGAAGCCTTCCACTCGTACCAAGACCCTCTCAGCGACCGCGTTGGTATCGCCGTAGCGCACCTCACCATGTATCTCTACTATGACAGGACTTGACCGCGATGAGCCTGACTGCGCATGCGCTGTTAGAGCCAGAACAGACATCGCAAAAATGGTAATCAATGAATTGAACTTGGAGTTTAACGGACAAGGCATGTCCACCTCCTGTGAGTTTATTGATTCGTCGGGATTGACGGCTCCAATCGTCGCCGATGGCGGTATAAAAAACAAGGGGAGGAGATGTCCTCCTCCCTCGCCAATTCCGGTAAGAGACAAAGAGGGAGAAGGATTGACCATCTCCCTCTATTGTGACTACTTGCGGAACAACTTAGAAATCCAGTTTGAGCCCGAGAGTCATTGCGAATGGCAAACGGTAGCTCAAGGGTTTTTGGAAGTCCGGATTGTCAAATCCCACCGATATCTGTCGATTCTGATCCGGCAACCGGATATCGCGGTTATTGAAAACGTTAAAGAGCGCGCTGGAGAACCTCATTTTCCACCGCTCGTTGAGGTTAAAAGTGTAAGCGGCGCTCATGTCGAAGCGGGGGAAGAAATCCGTTCGACCAAGTTTGCCTCGCCCTCCGGACGGGATTTCACCAGCATTATTGTATGCCGGATGCGCCAGGAGCTCGCTGATCGGCACGCCGGATTCCAAATGCAGCCCGCCGCCGAGGTTCAGCCCTTTCAGCGCCCTGCCGAAACCACTTTCGCCGAACACATAGTTCGCGAAGATATTGGAAATGTGACGGCGATCGGTGTTGATCGGGCCTACAGCGAATTGATCGCCTAACAGGCCATACTCGCCGGCGGTGAAGTCAAACAGCGAACTGATGGCCGGGTCCCTTTGGCCATTGTCATTGCGGAAGTGCCCCTCGTAGTTGCCTTGAACTTTTGCGATGCGCCAGTTGGCCAACAGTTGCCAGCTGTTCGAGAACCGCTTGTTCAACTCGATCTCCACGCCCCGATATTTATGGACGGGATCGGGGAAACCGTCGGCCACGCCGTCCCCGCCGGGATCGCCTGCAGGTTGACCGTTCTTTCCAAGCGCGGCGAAACAGATTCCGCCCACCGCATTGCCCGCGCTATTGGTGACCGCCGTATTAACCAAATCAGGGTCGCACTGAGAAGGCAAATTAAGAAGGTCGCCGGCGGCATTGAACTGGGGAGAGAACTTGAAGGCGACCGGATTTACAGCCGCGTCAACCTTCGAATTGATATTGCCGATGAAGTAAGTTTGGCCGAAGAAATCAAAACCTTCTGGAGACACGACGGCCGCGTCTTCGACAATTCGTTTCAGCTTACGATCAATGTAGCGCACCGATAAAACCATGTTCCTCGGCAGTTGCATCTCAAAGCCGACCAAATGCTCATCGGCATAGCCCAGCTTCGTGCCTGGAAGAATCGGGTTTGCGTTGTCTTGCACTGATATCCCTACGCCAGAGCCGGGGAATCCGCCCGCAGCGCGGCTCAGTAGATGAGCGTTGTCAACCACCACATTGACTGTGCCTTGTTGGTTAAGCGTAACTCGACGCTGGCCATTGACAGTCGTGAAGTCTGGCGCAAAGCGCGCATTGTTGAAGCCCTTCTCGGTCGAGAGCGAGCGCTCGGCCAGATCGAGCGGGATGTATTCGTGGAAGCGACCGAAATTGTAATACGCCTTCATCTTGCCCGCGCCGGTCGGATCAACCGTGACGCCGAAGCGCGGCGACCAGTTGCCGTTGAATAGATAACTCAACCGATCGCCTGTTGCGCCCCGGGAGCCAATCAATCTCTCCTGCTCCCAGCGATAGCCGAGCAAAGCAGTGATGTATTTGTTTAACTGCCAGGTATCCTGCGCATAGGCCGCATGATATTTCGATTCAGTCTCGAAACGCGCGCCGCCATACTCTCCACGGTCTTGCAGCAGGAAGACTCTCCTCACACCAGCGCCAAAACCGATATCCGAGGTGAGGCCAGGAATACTCATGAACGGGCAGAGTGTGCAAGGAAGAATATCGGGGTTATCCGCATTTGGCTCAGGCGCCACGCGCAATTGGAATGTGCCGTTGAGCGTTTGACCGGCTGCGGCGGCAGGTATTGCGAATGGCGTATTGGGAGTGGCCGCGGCGGCGTTAATACCTGTGGCGTTGGTTGACGGGACGGTGAGTCTTGCGCCGCTGCGGTCGCGGATACCGTTATAGAACGCGCGCTGGTATTGATAGCCCACGCCGAAGGTGTGTTTACCCCAGAATGAAACCTGCTTCTGAGTGTCGCCCGTGGCGCGGTAGGTCGTGCTGTCCGTCGGCTCGAAAAATCCAATCCCTTGAGGTCTGAAGGTGCCGCGCGGCTGACCTGTAAAGTCGGTGATTCCATGGAGATTATCGAAGTCCCTCTCGTTAAAAACATTTCGCCCCTGGCTGAAGGACGCGCTGACTGTCCAGGATGGGTTGATCGATCCGTTATAACGTGTCGCTAAGTTGCGCGTGCCGTAATCGAGCACACTGTTAGACGTCGTGTTATCAATGTTCAAAGTGTTGTGCGGCGCCTTATTCGTTATAGTCGGGTCGCCGAAGAGCGAGAAGTTGAATTGATGGTTCGGATTCGCGTTGAAGTCCAGTTTTAACGCGTAGTTCTTCGAGTAGAAGCGGCGATGCGTTTGATCACCGAAAAGCTGGCGCAGACCTGATCCTTCCGCCCCGCGGACTATCTCGCGCCGAAAGCTCGGATTGAAGGAGCCAAAGAAGAAGAGTTTGTCCAGCTTCGGAATCGGGCCACCAATGTCAGCGCCGACGTCATACTGTTCTTCAGCCAGGATTTTGCCGATCTTGTTGGTTCTTACATCGTCGCGCTGCTGACGACCGGCCTCGAAGGCGTTGGGCCGGGAAAAGCCGTAGAAGGCGCCGTGATATTCGCTCGTGCCCGACTTGGTGATGATGTTAACGATGCCGCCTTGCGCCTGACCGTACTGCGGCTCGAAGCCGCCGGTCTTGACCTGCACTTCCTGGATGTAGGAAGTGTTGATGCCGACGCCCAGCGTTCCATATACACGAGAGAAGACTCCCAGGCCGCCAAACGAAGCGTCGGTGATATTGACGCCGTCAGCGACGTAGAGGTTATCCAGCGCTGACCCCCCGGAGATCGAAGGATTGGCCGAGCCACCGCCAAGGCTGTCAGTCACGCCAGGCGTGAGATAGAACAGACTGGTCACGGTGCGCTGCAGCGGCAGGTTTTCATAAAGCTGCTGATTCAGATTTGATCCGATGGCCGTGCTGGTTGTATCGACAGCGGCGGCGCCAGCAGTCACCTCGACAACCTCGGAGATGTTTCCGGTTTCCAGCGTCAGTTTGAGCGCCGAAGTTTTGCCGACGAAGACTTCAACGCCTGGCACATTCAGGGTCTTGAAGCCGGACAGCTCCACTTTCACCTTGTATGAGCCGGGGATCAGGTTTTGTAAATCGAACTCGCCCTCGGAGTTTGCGGTGACCGTGCGATCACCGGCCCCCCCTGTGATGGTGATTTTGGCGTTCACAATGGCTGCGCCGGCGCTATCGGTTACGCGCCCGCTGATTCCGCCTTTGGTCGCGATGTCCTGCGCGAGGCCGAGCCCCGAGGAGCAAAGAAGAATCGCAAACGAGGCGAATAGAGAAATCGCGCCAGTCCTGAATGGACTTACTCGTTTCATGATTAACCCTCCATAGATTCAAGAGTCACTCGGCGCTGGCCGAGCGGCTCGGGTGTGGTTGCTAATTAAGCCGCCGCTTCAAGCGGCTCATCTGTTAAATAGATATGTCAATGAGAGCCGAAAAAAAGTAAGCCTGTAAAAAGGAAGCAAAAACTTAAACCATAGCAATAAGAATCAAATTTTGTGGATATTACTGCGCGCTTGGAAATTTTTCTACTTCTTCGGTCTCTAATGCAAATATTATTCCATCTTGTTTGACGAGTTTGCAACTTCCATTAATTGCGAGTTTCATTTTGCTCAACTCGATTCGACGATCGTTGATTTAAAGGCTGCGGATTCAAAATCTGAAAAATAGAGTTCAGATTATTGGATTTATCACCCAAAGTATTAGTGATCCGGCGTATTTTCATCCTTCCTAACTCGGGCCGAAACCTTGGCTCCAATCCCAAAAGATAATTTGCGGTAACGACGCGTTAAATCTTCGGGCCGAACGTCCGAGAATATGAACTACTTTCCAGATTTTCGTAGATGTGAGCGGCGACGATCCATCGCCTATAAAAAAACTGGCAATGCTAAGTCATTGACTGTGGATGGTTACCCACTTCAGAGGGAGAAGAGCGATCGAAGGAATACAGATTGCCGAAGCCCCCCTAGACGCTAGATATAGGACGTCGAGAAATGTTAAGGCTGAAAGATTAACTCAGCTGCAACAAGGCTTCACCCACCGCTAATGTCCACATGTAACTAAGCAGACGATAGCAAAATAAAACATGGTCGGCTTTCAATGCCGAACGACAAGCATTCTTTTGTCAAAGACTGTTCGAAGTAATCCTCTTTAGTAATCGGAAAATATGTTCACCGCCTCTTCCAACGCCGCCATCCCGGAATCGCCATCCCTTTTCCTGTCGAGCAGATCCACGCCACGCACAAAAGCCTTCGGCGCCTCCTCCGAAGTTTTTTGGGCAAAAATGACGCCGGGATTCATGCTCCCGGACTCCTTACGAGCCCCCTTTTTCGAAAATTTCTCACGGCCAAGATTTGCCGGGAAGTATGGCATTTTGGCCCGCGTTTATCGTAGACTTAGCGCGCGCGATTCGCCGCGTGGCAGTCGAGGGTGAGCATGGTCGGCGACGCCTCCCCACGTTTTGATCCATCCCCCGATTTCGTGCATAATCTCCGACTCCATACGCTTGAAGCGTTCCTCTCTCAATTCCAAAACTGAGGTTTTACGCAAATGAGACTCATACACCGATTATTCTTTTCGTTGGCGCTTGTTCTTGTATTGTTCGGGCCGGCGGCCGCGCAGAGCGCGACTTTTACAGTGCAAATCAAGGCCTCGCCGAACAAAGCGGAAGCCGAAGAGGAGGTCAGGATACTCAAGGCCAAAAACATCTCCGCGTACATAGTCAAAAGCGACGTCCCAGGCAAAGGCGTATTTTATCGCGTCCGCGCGGGGGTCTTCACGACCCGCAATGACGCGACCAGGTTCGGGGCCGATCTGCAGCAGCGCGGCGTAGTCTTGGAGTTCTTCGTCACGAATTACGAAAAGCCGTCTAACGAGATCGCCGCCTCCCGCCCCGCTCCGACCAACCCGCCTACCCCGAAGGCGACGGCTAAGGCCGCTCAGCCCGAAGAGACTCCCAGTGAACCTCCCGCTCCAACGCGGCCTGCCGCGCAGAAACGGTCCGAGAACTCGGCGGCCCTCAACAACAGCGCCGGCGACCCCCCAGTCGCTGAGTCGCCCGCCCCGAGCAAACCCACAACCGTGGCGCGAACCAATCCCCCAGTCAATTCCGAGCCCGTCAATTCTGCGCCTGCCAATCCCGAGACGAACTCCGCAGCGAACACGCCAACCAAGCCGGCGAACACGCCAACCAAGCCGGCGAACACTTCGGCGAATAATCCAGGCTTGAGCGCCTCCGTGGGAGAGGCCCCGGCATCTACGCCGAGCGGCTTTTTGCGGTTTCGGGATCCGAAAATCGGCTACTCGTTCGACTATCCCGATTACTGGACCGGGCAGCCGTTGAGTGACAAGGAGGCCAGCGAACAGCGCATGAATGCGGGGGCGATGTTCTCATCCCAGAAAGATTCCGCCTTCATCAGCGCCATCTGGAACGAACTCGATAAGGCCAACAACCTGGCGAACGAAAACGATCTGATTGTCGATGTGATCTTGAGGAGCATGTCGGCGAGCGACGGCATCTCCAAATTGGAAGAGACGGCGCGCCGCGTGGAGAACCGCGACGGATTGATCAAGACCTATCTGGAGTTGAAGGCTGTTTTTCAAACCCAGGAACAGACCGCGCCACTGGATTTTCTTGGCAAGGCCGTGATCGTCCGCGCCAACCGCGGCATCCTGCTCGTCGCCACTTTCTATTCGAAAGACGCGGCCCCTAATATCACCGCCGCCGTTGACAAGGTCATCGCCAGCGCCCGCGCGCCTGAGTAAAGAATACAAGCAGAAGTGGAGACAAGGAGATAGAGAGAAGAGGATGAACAGCGGTAAAGGCGACCACCGCTGTTCATCTGTTCATCTGTTCATCTGTTATATGACGCGCCCGGCAGGGCTCGAACCTGCGACCTACGGCTTCGAAGGCCGGCGCTCTATCCAACTGAGCTACGGGCGCATATTGTCAACTCCACCTGGCCGACTGCGGGGGAGTTTTTTATCACAGCCATCAATCAAACAGCAACCGAACCTCAATCGCGGACAATCTATTTTCGATCCTGGATTTTCGATCCTCAACCTTCAATACTCGGCGATTATTCACTTAGCATCGTCAACCGTCGCTTGTCGTAATCCGACTCGCGCGAAAAGATGCGTTTGAACAATCCCTGCCTGCGCGGCGCCAGCGACCGTTTGATCTTGTCGATCACCCGGCGGGCGGCCTCTTCACCGGCGGTGATCATGTCAGCGGCCTTCGACAGGTCGTCGGGGCGGACCTGCTCGATTTGCGGGCGAATGACGATGTCGGCGTCGGCGTAAAGGTATTGAACCGCAGAGCGCCCCATCACCGAGAGCGCCTGCGACATTACAGTGAAGAGGTTAGTGGGCGGCGGGATCGGCAGGTGCTGTGAATTGACGTCTATGGCGATCACCAGGTCCGCGCCCATCAACCGCGCGACCGAGGCCGGGATGTGGCCCACAAGTCCGCCGTCGACCATCATCCTCCCGTTGACCACCACCGGCGTGTAAAAGATCGGCATGGCGCAACTGGCCCGGATAGCCAGCGGCAGGCTGCCTTCCGTGAAGATCACCATCTTGCCGGTTTGAATGTCGGTGGCGACAGCGCCAAACGGGAGCCGGGCCTTTTCGAATTCGGTCACCGGGAAATGTTTGCGGACGTATTCCTCCGTGCGCTCGCTGTTGTAAAAGCCCAGCTTCGAGATCGTCACGCGGCCGAGGTCGTTCCAGCTTATCGTCAGCGCCATCTTCTCGATCTGATCTGGCGACAGCCCCGCCGCGTATGCGCCGCCGATCAGCGAGCCGACGCTGGTGCCGGCGATAAGGTCGATCGGGATGTCATGCTTCTCCAATTCTCGCAAGACGCCGATGTGCGCGCAGCCGCGAGCCATCCCGCCGCCGAGCGCGAGACCGACTAGAGGGCGTTTTTTATTGTTTATCGTCATAGGCTTCACTCATGTTGAAATTTTCATCAACGTGGTTAGGGCATTGCAGGGCCCATTTTATAGCATTTAGAAAAAAGAATGTCAGCCACTTATTAGACCGCCGCAGACAGCGACGACAGGGGAGAATCAGACAGCAGTTGTAAACCCGCTCCTCATCTTCTTGTCTTCTCTTCGACTTATCTCCTACTCTCCTTGCCTCCTCTTCTAACCTGTCTCCACATGTCTCCGCCTCCCGTCTTGACCGTCCCGATTCGATAGGTAATACTGATGCAGTATTTTTAACGTCGCTGCTATTCCCCACTCGAACTGGACGGCGCGCAGTAAACGTGAAATTCAAGGAGGCGGGCGTGCATAACATTCCTCGCTATTGCTCACTGGACGGCTTCACGGAGCTGAGCCGCTCAATGGACGGCGTCGCGTTGCGAGCGCTCGTCCCATTCGACATGATCTGCGCCCGCACGCTCAACAACGATTATTTCATCTTCGTCATCGAACCCGAAACCGGCAAAGCCCTCGTGCAGGGCGGTCGCTATTTCTCAGAGCCGATCGAAGCTACCGTCAGCGGCTCGACTTTCGGTGGCTGCATGCTGAAGATAGGCTTCCTCGGCGTCGGATTGCGCATGGAAATCTGCGCGGGCGGGCAGCGCATCGTCACCTCACCGGTCAAATCCCTCCGCATCGAACATTCCGATAGTTAGCCACAGAGCCACCGCAGACACCGCAGACACAAAGAAAGAGGCTGAGAAAAGGAGAGACCGCAAGGCTGCTTTTTCTCTCTATCGCTCTTTCTCTACATCTCTCTTTCTTTCCGCCTCTGTGTCTACGGTGGCTCTGTGGCTAAGAAACCATAACAAAACCAGGGCCGTCGCGGCGCCTGAGGTGTCGATCAGGCTGTCGTAGACCGAACCCGTACGGCGCAGCGTGAATGTCTGATGGAATTCATCGAGCGACGCGTAGAGGAACGCGATCAACAAGGAAGAGAGCGCCCACAGGAGCCGCCAGCGCTCTCGCGCCCCCGACCGGAAGGCGCGGAAGAGCAGCAACGCAAGAATGGCGTACTCGGTAAAATGTCCGGCCTTGCGGACATAAAAATGGATCGAGTCGAACAGCTCCGGCGTGACGCCGGGGTAGATGAAGCTGACGACCGTCCAGAGCAGCGAGCCGGTGTTGTCGCCTGAAAAGGCATCGGTCGAAAACAAGAAGATGGTCGCCATCCAGATTATCGGCGGCGCCCAGTACTTCAAAAGGCCACCCATGGCCGATTGCGGCCTCACTTCTTTAACGCTTTCCGCCATTCTCTTCGCTCATGAAATCGTTTCCCTTGCCCACAGCGCCGCGCCGATCAACCCGGCGTTGTTGCCCAACTGCGCCTGGACGACCTCGACCTGGAGCGAATCGATCAGAAAGACGCGTGCGCGCATCGACCGGCGGATCGGGTCGAGAATCAGTTCGCCGGCGGCCGCCACGCCGCCGCCTATCACGATCCGTCGCGGAGTCACGGCCGTAATCACATTGGCGATGCCCGCGCCGATGACCGTGCCGGCGAATTCGTAAATCTCGCGCGCGGCCTCGTCACCGCGCCTGGCCGCCTCGCAGACCAATTCCGGCGTGATGAGGTTGAGGTCGTTCTCGCACATCTCGGCGATGACCGTGTTGCGCCCCTGCACGACGGCCTTCATGCCCATAGCGGCGATCGCCGGGCCTGAGGCGTAAGCCTCAATGCAGCCGAAACTGCCGCAGCCGCACCTGGGCCCGTTCAGGTCGACGCTGACGTGGCCCAATTCCCCTGCCGAGCCGTTGATTCCGAGGTGTAGTTTGCCGTTGATGACCAGCCCGCCGCCTATTCCCGTGCCGAGCGTGTAACATGCTGTGTCGGCCCCGCGACCCGCGCCGAACTTCCATTCGCCGAGAGTCATTGAGCGCGCGTCGTTAAGTATCGCGACGGGCAACCCTGTCAGCCGCGTCAATTGGTCGCGCACCATCACGTTGCGCCAGTTGCCCGGCAGGTTTGGCAGAAAAACCGTCATCCCACGGTCGAGGTCGAGCGCGCCGGGAATGCCGATGCCGACGCCACCGACGTCGGCCTTAGACAGCTTGCTGGCGGTGATGATCTCTTCAGCCGACACGGCCATCTGTGAGATCACCGCTTCGTGCCCCTCGCGCGCGCGCGTGGGCGTAGAACGCGTCGCCGCGATCTCGCCCGTCTCTGTGTTCACCAGCGCGGCTTTGATGTTCGTCCCGCCCAGATCGATTCCGATGAAGTGTTTTTTGTCAGGCATATCCTCAGTGAATGCTTTCGTGTCTGATGTAATCGCAGCCCTGTTTTTTACCCAATCGGCGACCGGATAGCAAGATTTTTAAGGTTCGAGCGCTCGCTTAAACCGGGCGACCTCTTGTAAAATCTGCGCCATCTTCTCAACAGCGTCGCGCGCGAGCCGCCGCGCGGCTAAGGCGCAGAGTCGACCGCTTGCTTACGCGCGCGGTACTGTAACAATTGCGTAGTCTGATTTAAATCTAGGCGCGCAACGTCGGTACGGTACAGGGAGCGGTAGCGACCTGCTGAACCCGCGAGACGCTCATAACGCAAGG
>DATEMG010000309.1:0-4983 GCA_035275805.1 Blastocatellia bacterium | reverse complement strand
CGGCCACGGCGGGCTTGAGCTCGCCGTTATTAGCCGGCGAGAATCTGGCCGAAACGTCGCGACAGAATCAATTGGCGGCATTAGGCCAGGCGCGTCCTGTAGTGATCGCCAGCGAGAACGGCGCCAACGTGCCGAAGCGCGGCGTCGAGCCGCGCGGCGTCAGTTGCGTCGAACTCGCGATGCGGATGCTGAAAGAGGGCAAAGATACGCTTGAGGCGGTTGTTGCTGGCGTCAACATCGTCGAGGACGACCCCGACGACGACTCCGTGGGCTACGGCGGATTGCCGAACGAAGATTGCGTGGTCGAGCTGGACGCGAGCGTGATGCACGGGCCTACGCGACGCGCGGGGGCGGTGGCCAACCTCCATCGCATCAAAAATCCGGCGAGCGTCGCCAAGGTCATACTGGAGCGGACGGATCACATTTTGCTGGTGGCCGAGGGCGCGTTGCGTTTCGCGCTCAAACATGGGTTCAAGGATCAGGATTTGCTGACCGAAGAGTCGCGCAAAAAGTGGCTCGCGTGGCGCGAAAGCCTTAACCCCAAAGACAACTGGGGGCCGAGTTGGCACAAGACCGCACCCGCGGGCAATGTCAAAACCTCGCAGACGAAGCTTTCGCCCGAAGAGATCGCCCTCAATAAACGCATCGAAGAGATTCTCCGCGACCGCCCGACCGGCACGATTAACTGTCTGGCAGTTGACGCCAACGGGGACATTTCCGGCGTGACGACGACCTCCGGGATGGCGTGGAAGATACCGGGACGCGTCGGCGATTCGCCGCTGATCGGCTGCGGGGTGTACGTCGACAATGAGGTCGGCGCGGCGGGCTCGACCGGGCGCGGCGAAGAATGCATCTACATCAACGGCTCGCATACGGTGGTCGAGAACATGCGCCGCGGGATGTCGCCGACCGAAGCGGCGATGGACGCGGTCAAACGCGTCGCGGCGCGTTACGGCCATAACAAGGAAGAGTTGGCCGCGCTAGGGAACATCAATTTTTACGCCGTCAATAAGAAGGGCGAATACGGCGCGGCCTCCTTATGGAAAGGCTCGAAATTCGCCGCGCATGACGGCAAAGAGGCGAAGCTCATCGAGTGCGCCTATCTTTACGAAAAAAACAAGTGATTATCGGGAAAGCGTAGACAGGACGATTCGGAACGGAGAAAATAAGCGCGGCCTATATCTCATTTTCTATCCTGGTCAATCCGTCTGAATAGGAGGCAAAATAAGTGGAAGTCTGTGTTGTTGGGACCGGCTACGTCGGTCTGGTGACGGGCACTTGCCTTGCGTATCTGGGGCATTCGGTGGTTTGCGTCGATATCGACGAGCGCAAAATCGAAATGCTCCGCAGCGGCCGGTCGCCGATTTACGAGCCTGGGCTGGATCAAGTGATCGCGAGCGGCTTGCAGCGCGGCAATCTGCAATTTTCGACCGACATCTCGAAACCGGTCAAAGAGTCCGAGATCATCTTCATTGCGGTTGGGACTCCGCCGCTGTCGAGCGGAAAAGCCGATCTATCCTACGTCAAAGCCGTGGCGCAATCCATCGGGCGCGCGCTCGATTGCGAGCGGCGGCGAGTGATCGTCAACAAATCAACGGTGCCGATCGGCTCTGGCAACTGGGTCGAGATGCTGGTCAAAGAGGGGTTGAGCGAGAATCCGGCATGGCTTGATAAACTGGCGAGCGCGGCGAGCGCGCCGACTGCCGACCTGACGGCGAACCGGCGGTCGAACGGCGGCAAACCCGAGGACATATTCCTCGTCGCGTCGAATCCCGAGTTCCTGCGCGAAGGGTCGGCGATCAGTGACACGTTCTATCCCGACCGAATCGTAATTGGCGCGACGGACAGTTACGCGGCCGAGAGGCTGCGCGCGCTGTACGAGCCAATAGTCGAGCAGACTTTCACTCCCCCGGCCTCCGCCCCTCGCCCCGCCGACGTCACCGCGATACCGGTGGTAACGACCGACCTGGCCTCGGCCGAAATGATCAAGTACGCGGCCAACGCCTTCCTCGCGACCAAGATCAGCTTCGCCAATGAAATCGCCAACATTTGCGAACGCGTCGGCGCCGATATCAAGGAAGTCGTGCGAGGCTTCGGGCTGGACAGCCGCATCGGGCCGAAGTTTTTGAACGCCGGCGTGGGCTGGGGCGGCTCCTGCTTCGGCAAAGACGTCTCGGCGCTGATCGACATCGCCAAAGAGTACGGCTACGAACCTGCGCTGCTCCATTCAACCGTAGACGTCAACAAACGCCAGCGCCACGTGCCGGTGCAGAAATTGCAAGAGGCGCTGAAGATCATCAAAGGCAAAACCATCGGCCTGCTGGGGCTGGCCTTCAAACCGAACACGGACGACCTGCGGGACGCCCCCGCAATAGAGATCGCTTCCGAGTTGATCGAGATGGGCGCGCGGGTGAAGGCTTACGACCCCATCGCCAATGACGTCTGCCGACGCCAGTACCCTGAACTCAAGATAGAGTACGCCGCCGACGCGATGGCGCTCGCCAAAGATTGCGACGCCGTCGTCATCGTCACCGAGTGGGAAGAGTTCCGCTATCTGGACCTCAATCAAATCGGAGAAGTGATGAACGCGAAGGCGCTCATTGACGGGCGCAACCTGTTAGATCCGCAGGCGGTCGAAGAGGCGGGATTTAAATATCGAGGGATTGGGAGATGAGGACAGAGAGACGGAGGGAAAGAGAGACAGGGCGACGGGGGGATTTTTCGCCCCGTCGCCCCGTCGCCCCGTCGCCCTGTCTCTTCGTCTTCACGAATAGGAAGAAAAATGCGAATACTAATAACCGGCGGCGCCGGTTTCATTGGGAGCCACATGGTCGACCGCCTGATAGCAGAGGGTCATCAGGTGGTGGCAATGGACAACCTGATTACGGGCGATCTGACCAATATCGCTCATCACCGTTCAAATCCGAATTTTGAATTCATCCATCATGACGTCAGCAACCACATTCATGTGAGGGGCGGTCTCGACTGGGTTTTGCACTTAGCCAGTCCGGCCAGCCCGATTGATTACCTGCAACTGCCGATTCAGACGCTGAAGGTCGGGGCGCTGGGCACGCACAATGCTCTGGGACTGGCGAAGGCCAAGGGCGCGAAGTTCCTCCTCACCTCGACTTCGGAAGTTTACGGCGACCCGCTTGTCCATCCGCAGCAGGAAGATTACTGGGGCAACGTCAACCCGATCGGCCCGCGTGGCGTTTACGACGAGGCCAAGCGGTTCGCAGAGGCCGTGACGATGGCCTACCACCGCGTTCACAAAGTTGATGCGCGTATCGTTCGCATCTTCAATACGTACGGCGAGCGTAACCGCATCAACGACGGGCGCGTCGTGCCTACGTTTATCAATCAAGCCTTGCGAGGCGAGCCGCTGACGGTCTTCGGCGAAGGGAGCCAGACGCGCAGCTTTCAATACGTCGACGACTTGATCGAAGGCATACGGCGGCTGATGGACGCGCAATTCAACAAGCCGGTCAACATCGGCAATCCGAATGAGATGACCATCCTCGAATTCGCGAAGCTGATCTTGCGGCTGACCGGAAGCCGCAGCCAGATCGAATACCGCCCGCTGCCGGTGGACGACCCTAAGACCCGCAGGCCGGACATCACTCGGGCAAAAGAGGTGTTGGGGTGGGAGCCGCGCGTACCGGTCGAAGAGGGACTGAAGAAAACGATCGAATGGTATCGTTCGAAAGATTCATGACTATTGAAATGAATGTTCCTCTTTTAGATTTGCGCGCGCAATTTCAGACGATTCGCGGCGAGGTAATGGCCGCGGTCGAGAGAGTGTTTGAAAGCCAGCATTTCATCCTTGGCCCGGAGGTCGAAGTCTTCGAGAGGGACGCCGCCGAATATTGCCGGATCAAGCATGCGATCGGATGCGGCTCCGGGTCCGACGCGCTATTGCTTGCGTTGACGGCCCTGGACGTGGGGCCGGGCGACGAGGTCGTGACGGCCTCGTTCAGCTTCTTCGCCACCGCCGGCTCGATAGCGCGGCTGGGCGCGCGTCCGGTTTTTGTCGACATTTCGCCGGACGATTTCAACCTCGATCCGAATCTGATCGAACGCGCGATCACTCCGCGCGCAAAAGCCATCCTGCCCGTTCACCTCTTCGGCCAGTGCGCCGAGATGGACGCGATACGGGAGGTCGCCGATCGCCACAACCTGCCAGTAATCGAAGACGCCGCGCAGGCCATCGGCGCCGGATACTGCAAACGCCGCGCAGGCGCGATGGGCGCGGTCGGCTGCTTCAGCTTCTTCCCGTCGAAGAACCTGGGCGGCGCGGGCGAAGGCGGATTGATGACCACCGACGACGATGACCTCGCCGAGAAGCTGCGTCTGCTGCGCGTTCACGGAATGCGGCCGAAGTACTATCACAAGGTCGTCGGAGTCAACAGTCGTTTGGACGCCTTGCAGGCCGCCGTCCTCGGGGTCAAACTCAAATACCTCGACCGGTGGAGCGATGCGCGGCGTCGCAACGCCGAACACTACGACAAGCTCTTCGCCGAAGCCGGCGTCGAAGAAGTCACGACGCCGGTAGTCCGCCCGAATCGCCGCCATATCTTCAATCAATACACGATCCGATGCTCGCGGCGCGACGAACTGATGGATTTCTTGAAGCGGCGGGGCGTGGGGTCGGAGATTTATTACCCGGCGCCACTGCACCTTCAAGAATGTTTCGCCCATCTGGGCTATAAACCGGGGGATTTGCCCGCGACCGAGCGAGCTTCGCGTGAATGCCTGTCGCTGCCGATCTACCCAGAACTGACCGAAGAGATGCGGCAGTATGTCGTCGAGAAGATCGCCGAATTTTATCGAAGGGCATAGCGTTTTGAGTCCCGCATTCAGGCGATCGACGCGATTGTTTCTCGCGACATTGATAGGTTAACCAAGCTTTGGGACGCCGAATCAGTACCGCGAGCGGTAGCGAGCGAGACTCCTGAAGTAGGCTACTGACGGGAACCACGCTCG
>DATEMG010000308.1:0-8481 GCA_035275805.1 Blastocatellia bacterium | reverse complement strand
GGGGAATGGGGAAGGGGGAAGGGAAGTTCCTCCCCACTCCCCACTCCCCACTCCCCACTCCCCATTCCCCAAATGTAAAGATGCCTGAACTGAAACTTGAAAACAGTCTGGTCGACGAACGCTACGAAGTGGTGGAACGGTTGAACCGTGGCAGCTTCGCGGAAATTTTCGTCGCGCGCGATCGCGAGGCGGACAGGAAGGAGGTTGTGCTCAAGGCGCTCAACACCAGCCTGCAAGGCACGCCTGACGCCGATCTGGAGCGGACGTTGATCGAAAACTTCCAGAACGAGGCCGTCGCGCTCGACGCCGTGCGCCATCCGCACGTGATTCTGCGGTGGGGACACGGCGCCGCCGCCGACCTGCGCGGTACGCCTTTTTATTACCTGTCGCTCGAATACATGCCAGGCGGCGACCTGCTCAAACTTTGCCGCTCCCGCCTTGGCGCCGCCCTGCCTCTTGATGAGGCGCTCCTATATTTCAAACAGGCCTGCGAGGCTCTGGCATACGCCCACGACAAGGGGTTCATTCACCGAGACCTCAAACCGAACAATCTTCTGCTGAGCGGAGATCACCGCACGCTGAAGATCGCAGACTTCGGCGTGGCCAAAATGGCTACGGGCGAAGACAACGAGATCACCCGCGTCGGCGCCGATCTTTACGCCCCGCCCGAGCATCATCCCGGCGAAGCCTACGGAGAAGGGACGCGCAGCCGTTTGACAGCCTCGGCGGACATCTATTCTCTGGCCAAGAGCTTCTACACCGTCGTTTGCGGGCGGGCGCCCAGCCAGTTCACATGCGACCCGATAACCTTCCTGCCCGCGGATTCGATAGATGAACCAGTGAGGCGGCGCCTGCTAGAAGTGTTGCGTCGCGCGACCGACGACAACCCGGCGGCGCGCTACGCGTCGGTGATCGAGTTCTGGAGCGACCTGGCGCAGGTCGCCTCCGTCGGCGAAGAGAAGAAGGCGCCTGAGACGCTTGAGGACGCCGATGACGCTACGATAATCAGGCCGAGGCTAAACGTTACTCCCGGGGCGCTTCCCAAAGGCCCCGCGCAGCCTGATTTCGATCCGGCGTTGGCTACGGCTCCCTTGCAAGCCAGTTTTGCGACCGCGACGCTGGTTGAAAAGCCACCCGCCGTTCAAAAGCCGCCGATCCAGTTCGCGTTCGATAATAATGATTTCCGTCAGGCGCAACCGGCGCAAAAAACGATGCCGGGCGACCGTTCGTCGAAATTCTTCATCGAATTACAGGAGAGGCGCCCCGCTCCCGTAGTCCAGAGCCAGGTGGAAGTCGAGCCGCCGGCGGTCCGGGGCGATTCAAAACCGCCGGCGAAGGCCGAACAGCGAACGAAGGCCGAACCGCCTAAGCCCGGGCGGGCGAAAAAGGCCGTTGATAAATTTAACTGGAAGGTGCGGCGCAGAATCTTCATCGGCCTTTTCGCTATCGCCTTTTGGGGCGCGATTGTCAGCGTCTATAAATACGTTAGCAGCCAGCCTGCGCCTTTCGGTTTCGGCCCCCCGACCGAAGTCGAAATAGTAACGGACGGGTTGAACGTTCGCAGGGAGCCATCGGGGTCGCGGGAAAGGGAAAAGGTTCTCGGATCGGTCGCCAAGGGCACGCGTCATGAGGTGCTCGAAAGGGCGGACAACAATTGGCTCCAGATTCGAGTCAGCAGCTGGGCCACGAAGGAGCCGGGCGTCGAGACCAACAAGGGCTGGATATACGGCGATTTGGATGGAAATCCGCCCAACGTTCGTGTAGTCTCGCGTAAGTTCTGGCGGTAGAAAGCGCGCTCGCCGCGCCAATCCTGATACTATAGTTTTATGAAGCTCACAGGACTTTTGACCGATTTCAGAAAGTGGCTGGACGGCGAAGACGCCGTATCTCGCGGGCCCTTGTCTCAACAACAGCAACTCAGCGAGTGGGACGAGTTCTTCGTCAAGATCGCGCGCGAAGTCGAGGCCGTAATGAAGCGCGAGATGTTCACTCCGCCGGGCGGCGCGACCTATCTACCCGGCGAGTACATCATCTACCTGAGTAAAGAGGACGACGCGTTATGGCAGGGGCGCAAACGCGAAGGGCTTGAGGAAGGCCTGCGGAACGGTCTGACCGAGCGCGCCCGCGAATTGATCGGCGACCGCGTTCTCAAGACCGACAAGATCGCCCTTTCGCTCGGCATCGACGGCGCGCTCGACAGAGGCCACATTCGCGTCCAGGCCATTTGGGACGAAGATTCGCCCAAGACTCAGGTTACCGCCAGAAAGAAGAAACCTGCGGTTTCTCCGTCTCTCCCGGCGGCGCCTCCAGGTGAAGAAACGGAGGCGATTGCGGCAGACGCCGACCGAACCGTCGTCCGCCCGCGAGCGCCGCTCCCGCGAGCCCCGCTCTTCACCATAGCCTATTCAAGCCAGTACGAAGAGGAGACGATTTTCGACGCGCACAAGAACAGGGTCGAGATCGGGCGCGGCTCGAAAGACTTTTTTGTCGATCTGAAACTAGATGGCGACCAGGAGATCAGCCGCAAACACGCGATCCTGACTCGAGGAGACAACGACTCGTATAAGCTGGAATGCGTTGGGCGGAACTCGATCGAGGCCGACGGACGTGAAATCCAGCCCGGCGAACATGCCGAAGTGAAAGCCGGGCAGATGATCAAAATCGGGGTTTATGAATTGAAAATCATGGGATAATTAAAAATAGGACTTATAGGATCTATAGGAACTAGTAGGACTTGGCGCCAGTCCTATAGTTCCTATAGATCCTATAAGTCCTATTCATAATTTCCCCAGGAGGCACGAGACTATGACGCGCATCCGACAATTAGCGACCAGGTCATTCGCATTGTTATCGTTGTTTCTGTTGCTCTCGTTCTCGCCCGCGACCATCGCGCAACAGAAAGTAGAGATCAACGAGAAGCGCTACGACTTCGCGCAACTCGTCAACCGCCTCTCGGAAAGGGCCGGCTACTTCGGTTCGGACAACCTGGTTTCGAACGAGTTGTCATATCAGCATGTGCTGGGCCGGCTGGATAAGATGGACGTGACGGGAGGCGTCTATCTGGGAGTGGGGCCGGATCAGAACTTCACCTACATCGCGCAGATCAAACCTCGAATCGCGTTCATGGTCGACATACGCCGGGACGCCATGTTGCAGCACCTGATGTTCAAGGCCCTGTTCATGATGTCACGCAACCGCGTCGAATACCTGTCGAACCTCTTCGCGCGCCCGCTGCCCAAAGATCACAGGAAATGGGGCGACCGCCCGATCCGCGACTTCATTGATTACTTTGACCGCACGCCGCTCGATCAGAGGCTGTCCGACAGGCTCGCCTCCGAGGTGCGGAAGAGAATCGCATCGTTCGGGTTGCAACTCTCACAGCGCGACATCGAAACGATCGACGAGATATATCAGGCCTTCTACACTGACTGTCTCGAAGTCCGCTACACGATCCGCGACCGTCCGACAGGGCGCTTCTTCCCGGCCTACCGCGACCTGCTGCTCGAAAAAGACCTCGAAGGCCGCCACCGCAACTACCTGGCGACCGAGGCCGATTTCCAGGTGGTCAAGAACCTGCAGGATCACAACCTGATCATCCCGGTCACCGCCGACCTCTCCGGGCCACAGGCCGTCAAATCCGTAGGCGCATTCCTGAAGGAGATCAACGAGAAGGTCTCGGCTCTCTACGTCTCGAACGTCGAGTTCTATCTGTGGCGCTACGACACCATGGCCAAATTCGTCGAGAATCTGAAGGCGCTCCCGATAGACGACAGGAGCGTGATCATTCGCAGTTATTTCAACTACGCCTATTACACCGAAGTCCACCCGCAAACGGTCGGGAACTCTTTCAGCGTACAGTTGATGCAAACGATAAACAGCATGCTCGAAGATTTCGCTTCGGATCGTCCTTACGATAATTACTGGGATCTGGCCACACGCCGAAGCCTGGATTTGAAGCTCAACTGATTTTTCATCCACGAAGTCACACGAAGAGTCACGAAGGAAAAGACAAAAATCTTCGTGCCCCTTCGTGTGGTTTCGTGGATGGTTTTCCGCAGGAGCATTGAAATGAATAACCCCTGTCGCCGCCTGGGCGTCACGTGTATTTTGATCATTGCGTTTTTCGCTGCTGGCGCTCCGTCCGGCGCGTCTTCGGGCGCGCAGAAGCGGCTGATCACAGAGACGGACCTGTTCAAATTCGCGTGGATCGCCGATCCGCAGATTTCGCCCGACGGATCGCGCGTCGCTTTTGTCCGCGTCTGGGTCAACCAGAAGGCTGACCGCTACGATTCGGCGTTGTGGACGGCGCCGACGAACGGCGGCGCGGCGCGGCAATTGACCGCGGGGCCGCGAGACACGTCGCCGCAGTGGTCGCCCGACGGCAAGATGCTGGCCTTCGTCCGCTCGACCGAAAAAGAGGGCCGTCCGCAGCCCGCGCAAATCTACATGCTCAGCTTCGAGGGCGGTGAGGCGCAGGCATTGACCGAAGTTCCGCGCGGCGCGGGCGCGCCACGATGGTCGCCAGACGGCAAGACCATTGCATTCACGAGTTCTGAGGATTTGAGCAAAAAAGATAATGCGATGACTGAAGGCGGCGAGGTTAAAGAAAAACAGCCCGAACGCGTGAGTGACGTTCGCGTGATCTCGCGCGCCACTTACCGGTTCAACGGTCCAGGCTACCTCAATCCGAAAGTCAAGACGCACATCTGGACCGTGGCGGCGCCCACTGCTCCTGGCGCCCCGAGCGCAGCGCCGAAGCCTAAGCAGATAACGAAGGGCAACTTCGACGAGGGCAGCGTCAGTTGGTCGCCCGACGGCAAGCGCATATATTTCATAGCCAACCGCTCGCTGGAGCCTTATTACGAGCCGCCGCGCGCCGACCTTTATTCGATCGCGCCTGACGGAAGCGACGAGAAGAAGGTCCTCAGCTTTGACGGCAGGCTGAGCGACTACAGCCTCAGCGATGACGGCAAGCGCATCGCGTTCAACGGCTCGCCTACGCGCAAACCGATTCAATCCTACACGCAGCCCGACCTCTTCGTGGTCGACAACGCGTCCGAAGCGACGCCCAGGACCCTGACCGCCGATTATGATTTCGACATCGGCGGCGGCATCGGCGGCGATCAGCGCGCGCCGCGCAGCGGGTCGTCTGACGGCGCGATCTGGAGCAAGGACGGACGATACCTCTACGTCAACGTAGCCGAACACGGGCGCGCCAACCTGAAGCGCGTTGACGTCTCGACGGGCAAGATCGAACCGGTCACGACCGGCGATCATGAAGTCCAGGCGTATACGGCGACGCCCGACGCCTCGAAGATGGTTTTACTGATCTCGTCCCCGGTCAATATCGGCGACCTCTTTCTGCTGGACACGGCATCGGGCAAACTGACGCAATTGACGAAGATCAATGATGAACTCTTCTCGCAGCTCGACCTCACGCCTCCCGAAGAGATCTGGTACACGAGCTTCGACGGCAGGAAGATTCATGGCTTGATTCAGAAGCCGCCCAAATTCGATTCGTCGAAGAAGTACCCGTTCATTCTGGAAATTCACGGCGGACCTCATTCGGCTTACGGGTTCAACTTCACGCACGAATTCCAGTGGATGGCGGCCAAAGGCTACGTCGTACTTTACACTAACCCGCGCGGCTCGACGAGCTATGGCCAGGATTTCGGAAACATCATCCAGTACAACTATCCTGGCGACGATTACAAAGACCTGATGGCCGGCGTGGACGAGGTTTTGAAACGCGGCTACATCGACGAGGCTCGTTTGGGTGTGACCGGGGGCAGCGGCGGCGGCGTGCTGACGAACTGGACGGTTGGACACACAAATCGCTTTAAGGCGGCGGTGTCGCAGCGCTCGATAGCCGATTGGGCCGGCTTCTGGTACACGGCCGACTTCACTCTCTTCCAGGCGACGTGGTTTCGCGGCGCGCCGTGGGAGGACCCTGAAGATTTCGTCAAACGCTCGCCGATCACCTACATCAAGAACGTCACGACGCCGATGATGTTCATCGAGGGCGAAGCCGATTGGCGCACGCCTGCGAACGAAGGCGGCGAAGCGATGTTCCGCGCCTTGAAGTACCTAAAGATCCCGACCGTTATGGTGCGGTTCCCGAACGAGTCGCACGAGCTTTCGCGCTCGGGCGCGCCGTGGCATCGTGTCGAACGGTTGCAACACATCCTGAACTGGTTCGATAAATACCTCCAGGACAAGCCGATCAAACTTTACGACGTGGATTGAAATGAGCGCATTCAAGATAGGGATGAAATACCTGTTCGCGGCGATCTTCATCTTCGCGGGCTTCAATCACTTCTACAACCCCGACTTCTACCTGCGAATCATGCCGCCTTATCTGCCCTGGCCTTCGGCGCTGCACCTGACCGCAGGCTTCTTTGAAGTCGTGCTAGGCGTTATGCTGCTGATCCCTCGTTTTCAGAAATTGGCCGCGTGGGGATTGGTCGCGCTGCTACTGGCTATCTACCCGGCGAACATACACATGGCCGTCAATCATGACCTATATCCTGAGCTGCCGATGGTCTTTCACTGGATCAGATTGCCGTTGCAATTCGTCGTGATCGCATGGGCGTGGTGGTTTACCAGGGGCGATGAAAAGATGGGATTGAAGTATGAGCCTGGAAAAGATTCGTGAATATTGCCTCTCGCTGCCTCACGCCACCGAAGAGGTTTTATGGCAAAAAGACCTCGTCTTCAAAATCGGCGGCAAGATGTTCGCGGTCATCGGCCTCGACGCCGGCCCGGCGAGCCAATTCTCGTTCAAATGTACGCCGGAAGAGTTCGCCGAATTGACCGAACTCGACGGCATCATTCCCGCGCCCTACGCCGCCCGTTATCACTGGGTCGCCGTGCAAAAGCCGGGCGCCTTGAAGCAGGCTGAGATCAAGCGATTGATCAAAGATTCTTACGAGATGGTAAAGGGGAAGTTGCCGAAGAAGACCCAGGCTCAGTTCGGCCAACGTGAATCGAAGCCGAAACGCAATGCTTGAGCATATGCTCTTTTTGCCCTACTCCTCCTGGCTGACACGTTGATCCCCGGCCTGTCTTTTAGCCTTGTTCTGTGGGACACGAGCGCGCTGTCCCTGTTCAATATATAACTCACCAAGCCTTGGCTCCCCTACTTGTGGGTGGAAGTCTGGTATCGTCCTTCCTAAATTTCCCTTATTATATTGTATGGTTCCAAGGGGAGGGAACGGCTTTCTTCCCAAATGAAGAATATAAAGTCCGAAGCCCGAAACCAACGAAACCAAACTCAACACCATTCCGAGAACGACTTGCGCCATCCATGCCACGCGGCGTTTGATCGCTTTCAATCCGACAGGGCAGTTCTGCGTCAAGACGGAGCCGTCCGCTTTACGATAAAACCTGACGCACAGGCGGCCTTCGGTTTTTGTGATGAGGGCTTCGGCCTCTTGCCTGGTCATATTGGATAGATTGTAAACATTGAGATTGCACTGCGAGCAGAAGCGGACTCGCTCGTCTTCGAATGAAAACATCTCATCCCAGTCGGCGGGACACGGCGCCGCTATTTTCACGTGATCGAGAGGGCTGGTTAACTTCGGCATAGACGCTCCTCTGAGAATTGAAACAGTCGTCAGAGTTAGAACGACATGCTCAATAGACGCTTGCACAGGCCGTGGGTTCCATTAAACCAGGCTTTTTACATCTTGCCGGATCGAGAACCGCCTCCGCACCCGGGACAAGGCGTCGTGATCAAAGGGCGAATGCTTTATGGCAATGGCTTTAAGTTTAGACATCAAGAATCGGCGGTAGCCTTTGGAGTGCGGCGGCTTCGACGCCGCTTTCCCATCCCTCGAATTGTCGACAGGTCAATCAAAAGCTGGGAAAGCGGCGTCGAAGCCGCCGCACTCCAAAGCTTCGCGCTCATCCAAGCTTAACACAATGCCATTGAATGCTTTACGGTGGTAGTTGACATGACGCGCGCTTGCTTCAGCAATCTTCCTTCGTTAATTGATTATCCAACAGCCGCCAGACGCCGCGTTGATTCACGTCGCGCAGTTCGATCGGCAGAGCCTCCTGAGGAAAGTTCTGATAGCAGACCGGGCGCGCGAATCGATAGATCGCAGCCGTGCCGACCGACGTTGAACGATAATCGGTCATCGCGGGATACGGCCCGCCATGATGCATCGAGGCGCAGACTTCGACGCCTGTCGGGTAGCCGTTGAAGATCAATCTCCCGGCCTTGTTTTCGAGGATTGAAACCAGCCAGTCGTAATTGCGCAAATCTTCGGCCGTCCCGTGAATCGTGGCGGTCAGGTGGCCTTCCAGGCCGCGCGCGATCTGTTCCAACTCTTGGCGCGAATCGCAACCGACGACGACGGTTGAGGGGCCGAAGACCTCTTCGCTGAGTTCTTGATGGCGCATAAACGTTCGCCCGTTCGTGGAGAAGACGGCGGGGCGGGCCTCGGTTTTTGCGGCGTCGGGGTCGATCCGCGATTG
>DATEMG010000307.1:0-13835 GCA_035275805.1 Blastocatellia bacterium | reverse complement strand
CTCTCGCCCAGTCGCCCAGTCGCCCAGTCGCCCCGTCTGCGCCTCTGTGGCTGTTATGATCTATCGCAGAAAGCCGTCCTGCAATCCGCCGTCCACGGGGATGACGTGGCCGGTTGTTTTCGACAGCCGGGACGAGACGAGCAGGAAGATCGCTTCGGCCTGATCTTCCGGCTCTATCGGCGTCTGCGTCAGAGTTCGTTTCGCGTAGAAGGACGCCAGCTTTTCACGCAAGGCTTCAGTGGATTCCTCTTCGCCGAAGTCGATAGCGTACTTGACGAGCGACGAGATTACGCGGTCGCGCGGAAACATCGCGCTGCCTTTTACTACAGTAGCGGGCGCGACGGCGTTGACTCGCGCGAGCGGCGCCATCTCGACAGCCAGCTCCCGGACCAGATGGTTCGCGGCGGCCTTGCTCGCGTCGTAAGCGAGGCTGCCTTTCTTGGCGACGACTGCGTTGGCGCTCGTGGTCAACACGACGGCGCCGGGGAGCCCTTGCCGTTTGAATATTTTGTTAGCTTCATCGGCGACCAGATAAGCTCCCGTGACGTTGATGGCGAAAGTCTTCTCCCAGAGGCGGTCTTCGATGCGGCCCGTCTTGTCAGGCGGGACGAAGACGCCCGCCGTTACGACGACGGAATCGACGCCGCCGTAAGCGATCAACGCTTCCTCGAACATCCGCGCGACGCTTTCGCGGTTCGTGATGTCGCAGCCGAGGGCTATGCCCGGGCCGCAATTACTGATTCCCGCGCCGGCAACGCCAATTCCCTCGCCGTATTTGGCGATGATTTCGTTCGCGGTCGCATTCGCCGCCGCTTCGTCCAGATCGACGCAAACGATGTGCGCCCCTTCCTTGACGAGCCGGAGCGCCGCCGCCTTGCCGATGCCGCCGCCCGCGCCGATGACGGCGATGATTTGTCGGTCGAGTTCCTTTTCGGGCGGAAGGCGGCGGAGTTTGGCCTCTTCCAGCAGCCAGTACTCTATGTCGAAGGCTTCCTGCTCGTCCATCGCCTCGTAATGGTCGATGGCCTCCGCGCCGCGCATGACCTCGATCGCGCAGTTGTAAAACTCGGCCGTCACGCGCGACTCGCTCTTGTTCTTGCCCCAGGCGATCATGCCGACGCCGGGGATCAGAATCACTGTCGGATTCGGGTCGCGCATCGAGGGCGAATCGGGCCGCTTGCATCGGTCGTAATAGGCCGCGTAATCCTCGCGGTATTTCGCCAGCCCGGCAATTAGTATCGATTTCAGCGATTCAAGATCACCGGAGGCCGGGTCCCAATCCGCGAAAAGCGGCTTGATCTTCGTGCGCAGGAAGTGATCCGGGCATGAGGTTCCGAGTTCGGCCAGGCGCGGGCCGTCCACGCTGTTCACAAACCTCAGCATCTTCGGGTCGTCCTGGATTGTCGCCACAACGCGCCTGGCGCCCGAAAGCTGGCCGCGCAGCCACGGCAGCAGCTCGACCAGGGCGTGGCGGCGTTCGGCGGCGGACAGGGCCTTGTGTTTCTGGCCGCCGAAAGTCTTCTCGCCTTTGTCGCGGGCCTCGATGTATTCTGTGGCTCGGTCGATGATTTCGAGCGCGGTCTCGTAACAGGTCTTATCGTCGTTACTCCACGACGACATTCCGTGGTGGCCGAGCACTACGCCTTTGGCCCTGGGGTTGTCCTTGATTAATTGCTCGATCAGCAAGCCGATGTCGAAACCTGGACGCTGCCACGGCGCGTACAAAACCTCGTCGCCGAAAATCTCCCTGGTCAGCCGCTCCTGGTTGACCGAAGCGGCGACGGCGATCACCGCGTTCGGGTGCAAATGGTCCACGTGCCGGTAGGGCACGAAGGTGTGCAGCGGCGTGTCTATCGAACAGGCGCGCGGGTTGAGGTCGTAGACGCAGTGGCTGTAGAGCGGGTACATCGCGTCCTCGACCTGGGTCTTCGGCCCGCGTTCAGGGTGGTTCAGATAGAGCGGCTTCATCGCGCGCACCTTGTCGAGATAGAGTGACGCGAAGGAGTCGCGCTTCGCCGTGCGCAGGTCGCCGCCCGACCCCTTAATCCACAAGACTTCGACTTCCTGCGCGGTCAGCGGATCTCGCTCCGTCAGCTTCGACGACGTGTTGCCGCCGCCGGTGTTGGTGAGCGTCAGGTCTTCGCCGAGCTTGTTCGAACGGTAGACCAGCCGATCGACGCTTTTCAGTTTCTCAGCCTCTTCGTCTCTCCAGAGATATTTGACGTGTTTGAATGATTCCTTCTGACCCATTTATTCAGAAAAAATGTACCGTGTGGTGTCTAAGGTGGCGGAGGCTTGATTATTAAAGCGTTCAGGCGCCGCCAATCGGCTTGGTTATGAAGCCTTCCGCCGCCTTAGACAACCGTACGGTACATAGCTAGCCGCCTTTCTATAAGTTTCAGGACGCTGCCAAGTAAAGGGTTATCAATTTAAGAAGATAAACGTTAAGAAGATAAACGAATATTCGGTATATTTCAGGTGAATTTAGAACTTTGCGATGACCCTCCAAACACGGGGACTGTAGAAATTCGCCTTGATCGGGACAATCAGGAAATTCCCTCGAGCGCACTATTCCACAATACGGAATGACTCTCTTCCTACCACAACGATTTAGCAGAGCCGATTTTTAGACTCAATCTGCTTAATATTCCGCGTTGCGGAACGAGTCATTCAGTTTGGATCGGATAGATCAGCCCGACATTCTTGGGCGTGATGAGTTGATGTTTTACAAAGACCGATGCGGGGACTTGCTTCTTTTGCAGTATCGCCAGGGCGAGCGGGATCAACTCTTCGCCATAACGCTCCGGGAAGTAAGCCACCGACCCGATGAGTCTGGTCCCTGGGCGTCGGAGTTCTTCGCGCGCTTCGCGGATCGCGTTCTGGCCCATGACCGCGCAGAGGCTGCCGCGTCCTGCCTCTTCAAAAGCTCGCAAGGCGCCCAATGCGCTGGGGTCGTTGACGGCGGCGACCAGTGTTCTCTTAGGCTTTGTTTGGCGCAGGTAGCGGCGAACCATGTGGAGACTGTATTCGAACTCGCCTCTACCGTTTAGATGCGCCATGGATCTGGTGTCGATGCCCGGCAGAGCCTCGCTGAGGCCGGCCACCATCCCGCTGATCCGCAGTTGCGGCAGCGGGCCTGCGATCGGCAGTTCCATCAGGAGCAGGGCTTCGACGTCGCTGTTCCAGTTCTCCCTGGCCCATCGGCCCAACGCCTGGCCGCCGATCAGTCCGGCGCGGTAATTGTCGGCGCCGAAATAGACGGCGCCGGGGTGCGGAATCTCGATGGCCACCACCGGAATGTTGGCCTCGATGAATTTGGACGAGATGATCGGCGCGACGTGCTCGTAGGTCTGGAATTCCAGCACCAGATTGACGCCCTCCTTGATCAGCAGGTCGGCGTTGCGAAGCGCCGTTTTCGGACTGTAGCGGTTGTCGACGGCGATCAGTTGAATGTGTTCGCGCGACGCTACTCGGTGGATGCTCTGGCTGACGTCGCGGGAGAATTCCGAATCTGTCGTCTGCGCGGCGAAGCCCAGCTTGAAGCTCGACCGCGTCAGAGGCTGAATCTGACTGCGGTAGGCCCCTTTGCTGACACGCTCGATCAGACCGCCTTTGACCAGGCTTTGCGACAGCCTGAAGCATGTCGTCTTACTCAGTCCAGTGCGGTCGACCAACTGCTTCAACGTCACAACCTCCTCCGGGAAGTTGAATGCCTGCAAAAGGCGGCAGGCTCGAACCACGGCTTCGACGATTTCCGGCTCCTTTGACATATGATTGAAGATCGCGGATCGAGGATGGAAGATCGAGGATGGAAGATCGAGGATGGAAGATCGGAGGATGGAGGATGGGGGATGGAGACATCGCTACTAAAACCATCCTCCGATCTTCCATCCTCGATCTTCTATCCTCTATCCTCGCTTCTCGCTCCTCGCTCCTCGCTCTGGGTGAGTTTGGCCTGCTTCTTCAGGCTTCTCGCGAAAGTCGCTCTGTTCGCTTCGCGCATCTGGAAATAGGATTCCAGACGCTGCAATGTATTCTTCAGGGCGTTGTCAATGTGGCGGAGCATCGCTTCGGCGGCCGCTTTCGGCGCGCCGCTGACCAGCGCGTCCGCAAGATCCTGGTGGCGGCGCGGAGGCTCATCGGAAGCGGTCTTGCGGGGAGCGCAAAGCCAGGTCGAGGCCAGCACCTGGTTCTTTTCGATCGCGTCGCACAGAGGCTGGCAGTGCGCCCCTTCCGCGATGCGGCGATGGAGCTTTTCGTGCAAGGTCAAATATAGAAAACGGTCGCCCTCGGGCTTGGCGCCCAGCGCGTCCACTCGCGCCGCCAGCCGCTGTAAATCCGACCGCTCCTGCGGCGTGGCGACTGCCGCGAAGAGCTTGGCCGCCTGCATCTCTAGGGCTTCGCGCACGACGTAATGTCCCCGCACCTCCTCTTCGGTCGGGATTTTCACTCTGGTCCCGGCTCGCGGGCGGCTTTCGAGCAGCCCTTCGAATTCCAGCCGCTGCAGCGCCTCCGACACCGGTAAAAGGCTCATCCCAAGCTCGGTGGCGATCTTGCGTCTCGAGATTACTTTGCCGATTGCCAGTTCTCCGCGCAGGATCCGCTCGCGCAGAATCACATAGGCTTCGCCCGCCAGACTGATCGTTTCAGTAGAGTCTTTCTTCATTCGACTTCCTCAATGTATTCATTATTTATGGCCGGAAGATATGAGGCTTCGGCCGTTAAAAGTCAAGGAACCGCCCCCCGGGTTTTTCTCGAATCTGATATGTCAGATTGGCGAAATTTCCTTGACGCCCGCGGGCGCCAATCGGCATACTGCGCCTCGTCGTATCACTCAAAAGTTTTCAAATTGTCATTACATTGATGAAGCAGCGAGAAAAGAACCCGCGCAAACAGCGCAGTTTGCGCTATTTTTACCGGGAAGCTTTAAAAATATGAGCATAGCCGATGCCACGACTACGCCCGTGTCTGAGAAGGCATGGGAATCGATTCAGGGCGCGTACGATCTGCAGGTGCATGTCGCGCCTGACGTGATCGAACGGCGCACGGACGATATTGATTTGGCGAAGGACTTTCTAGCCCGGGGGTTGCGCGGCTTCGTGCTGAAGTCGCATTACATCCCGACTGCCGAGCGCGCGCAGGTCGTGACGAAGGCCGTCCCGGGGATTGAAGCCTATGGGGCCGTCGCGCTTAATCACAGCGTCGGCGGCCTGAATCCGGTGGCCGTCGAGATCGCCGGGCGCTCGGGCAATAAGATCGTCTGGATGCCGACGGTTGACGCCGCGAACGAAACTGCGGGGCGGCTCGACGGCGGCAGCGAGAAGCTCCCTTTCTGGGCGAAGATTCAACGCGAGATCGCCGCCGCGGGCATCACGCGACCCCCGATGACGCCGCTCGACGGCGATGGAAAAATTTCGGATGAGACCAGGCAATGCCTGGAGCTGATCGCCAAGTACGACATGATCCTGGCCACGGGACATCTCGGCCGACACGAAATCTTTCCGCTCGTCAAGGAGGCGCGGCGCCTGGGCGTCAAACGCGTCGTCATCACGCACGCCGAATTTCCTTCGCAGAATCTCTCCGGCGCCGAGCAGGCCGAACTCGCCAATTTGGGGGCGATCATCGAGCACTGCTTCACAACCTATCACACCAACAAGGCGCCGTGGGAAGCGGTCTTCGCCAACATCCGCGCGGCCGGAGTAGAGCGCACGATGCTCTCGACCGACCTGGGGCAGAAGACCAATCCGCCAGTCGCCGAGGGCTTCGCGATGTTCGCGCAGAAGCTGCTCGACGCCGGATTCACGACGGCGGAAATCAGTCGGATGGCCGTGACCATTCCGCGCGGCTTGATTGAATAGGAGCACATTGGAATCGGCGGCAGTCTTTGGAGTGCGGCGGCTTTGACGCCGCTTTCCCAGCTTTTGATCGAGCTGTCGACAAATCAAGGATTGGGAAAGCGGCGTCAAAGCCGCCGCACTCCAAAGCTTCGCGCTCATCTATGTCAAACTTAACGCCAATAGACTTATCGAACGAACGCTTACTGGTCGTCAGCGCGCACGCGGCCGATTTCGTATGGCGCGCGGGCGGGGCGATCGCGTTGTACGCCTCGCGCGGCGCACGGGTACGCGTGCTGTGTCTTTCATACGGCGAGCGCGGCGAGTCGCAGGGGTTGTGGAAGAAGGAAGGCATGACGCTCGAACGCGTCAAACAGCTTCGACACGAAGAGGCGGGCAAGGCCGCCGAGGTCCTGGGCGCGGAAATTCGCTTCTTCGACGCCGGCGATTATCCCTTGAAGCCGACGGACGCGATGGTCGAAGAACTGGTCCAGGAGTTTCGCGGCTACCAGCCGACCTGCGTGATGACGCACACGCCGATTGACCCGTATAACGGCGACCATACCGAGGCGTCGCGGTTGACGATGAACGCGCGCGTCTATGCCCAGGCGATGGGCTACCCGAGCCCGCACAAACACCTGGGCGCGCCGCCGCTCTTTTATTTCGAGCCGCACCAGACCGAGATGTGCCAGTTCAAACCCGACGTGATTCTGGATATCACGCCGGTCTTCGAGACCAAGGTCAAGGCGATGCATTGCATGGACGCGCAGACGCACTTGTGGAATTACTACACCGACGTCGCCAAGAGGCGCGGCACGCAGGGCGGGCGCAATTCCGGCAACCCGCAGATCGTTTACGCGGAGGCGTTCCAACGCGTCTACCCGCAGGTCGTCACTGACGTACTCAAATGAAATGAAGCATAAGATTGTTCGCAACATCGCGCGCGCTCAGCCTGAGCTGATCGAAACGCTCGGCCGTCAGGGCGTCGCCACCATTCACGAAGCGCAGGGCCGCGCGGGGTTAATGCGCCCCTACATGCGCCCGATCTACCCGTCGGCGCGCATGGCGGCGTCGGCGGTCACTGTCTCGTGTCAGCCCGGCGACAATCTGATGATCCACGCCGCGATCGAAGTCTGCCGGCCTGGCGACGCGCTGATCGTCACGACGACCTCCGAATCTACAGACGGGATGTTCGGCGAGTTGCTGGCGACCTCGTGCCGCGCGCACGGAATCCTGGGACTCGTGATCGACGCGGGCGTGCGCGACGTGGCCGATTTGACCGAGATGGATTTCCCGGTCTGGTCGAAAGCGGTCTCCGCGCAAGGCACGGTCAAAGCCAGCCCGGGGTCGGTCAACGTCGAGATCGTTTGCGCCGGCGCGCCGGTTCGCCCTGGCGACGTCATCGTCGGCGATCAGGACGGCGTCGTCGTCGTGAAGCGCGAGACAGCGCTGGAGGTCGCCCGCCTCGGCGCGGCTCGAATCGAGAAAGAAGAAAAGAGCCGCGAACGATTAAAAGCAGGCGAATTGGGGATGGATTTTTACGGCCTGCGCGTTAAACTGATGGAACTTGGAGTCGAGTACACGGACCAATAACAGATAAGAAAAGTTAGAACTACTGGCGATTTTTTGCTCGGATGAAAAGATGGCCCGGGACCGCCGGGTCGCAGCGATATCAACGGATAGCCGACCAGCCATTGTGTTGGAAGGCTGCCGATGTCCTTTCATAGACGCGCGTTCATTCCGGAGCGCGTCATTTACTGACATGGAGATAACGAGAATGCAAAGAATCATCAGGTTCAGCTCTCTTTTCATCCTGGCCATCGCCCTAAGTTCAGTGGCTGCCGCGCAGACCACGAGCGGCTCGATCGTCGGGACCATCACAGACCCGAGTCAGGCCGCCATATCTAATGCGACGGTCAAAATAACTGACGAATCCAGAAGCTTCACTTTGAGCGGAACCACCGACGGTGAGGGACGCTTCGTCTTTCCGCAGGTTCCGCCGGGCACATACAAACTGTCGATCGAAGCCACCGGCTTCAAGAAGCTCGAACGCACCGGCATTCTGCTCGTAGCCAACGACAGGCTTACGCTCGGCGACATCGTCGTGCAGGTGGGCGCGACCAGCGAGACCGTCACGGTCGTCGCCGAAGCGACGCTCCTCCAGGCCGAGAGCGCCGAGCGTTCCTACGCCGTCCAGGGCGAGGTCGTGCGCAACATCGCCGTCAACGGGCGCAATTTCGCGCAGTTGGCATCCGTCGCCGCCGGCCTCGTCACTACGTCCAGCAACGGCGTAGCGGACGACATCACCCAAATCAGCGCCAACGGGCTGCGCACCAGCGCCAACAACCTTCAGATCGACGGCGTGGCCACCGTAGACACCGGCAATAACGGCCAGCTGGTCCAGGTCACTCTTGACGCGATCTCCGAGTTCAAGGTGCTGACCTCGAACTATCAGGCCGAATACGGGCGCTCGGCGGGCGCGCAGATCAGCGCCGTGACGAAGAGCGGGACGAAAGATTTTCACGGCTCGTTCTATGCGTTCCGCCGCCACGACGGAATGAACGCCAACACCTGGATCAACAACCACACGGCGAGCCGGGACGCGGCGGGCAATCTCAGAAACTTCACGCCGAAGCCGAAACTCGACCAGCGCGACCTCGGCTATACCATCGGCGGGCCGGTTTGGATTCCGAAGATTTTCAATGAGAATAAAGACAAGGTCTTTTTCTTCTTCAACCAGGAATATCAGAAGCGGCTGACCCCGCCCAATGGGCCGAATCGCGTGACCGTGCCGACGGCGTTAGAACGCGCGGGCGACTTCTCTCAGAGCGTGGACAATGCGGGCAAGCTGTTCAATTTTATCCGTGATCCTCAAGCGGCGGGGCGATGTCAGGCGACACCTGCCACCACTGATAAGGATTTCGATCCAACCATCAACTACCAGGCGGCATGCTTCCAAGACGGCGGTGTCCTCGGTAGGATTCCGCAAGGCCGTCTCTTCCAGACGGGTCTCAACATCCTGAAGATCTACCCGCTGCCGAACACCAGCGGCACCGGCTTCAACTTCGTCACGGAGGAGCCGACCAGCGCGCCGCAGCGGCAAGACCTGGTCCGCGGCGACTGGAACATCAATGACAATTGGCGCGCGAACGGGAAGTTCCTTTATTACAAGAACGCGCCCGTCCAGCCTTACGGCTCGTTCGTGCTCGGCACCAACATGCCGGACTTCGCGACTCTATTCCAGAACAACCGTTACCACGTGAGCGGCACCGTGACGGGGTCGCTCAGTCCGTCAACGGTTCTGGAGGTGACATTCGGCCAGAGTCATAACAACATCGACATCCTGCCGAACAATCCCAATTTCAATCGGACGGATCTCAATCTGACCGGACTCCCGCTGCTTACCCAGCAGGGGGTGCAACTCGACCTGCCTCCGCAATTCATCTTCGGCGGCGGGCGCATCGCCAACGGCCCGAACATCGGCTCGAACAATGCGCCTTTCTTCAACTTCAACACGACGCGCGACTTTGCGGGAAGCGTCTCGAAGATCGTCGGGGCGCACAATTTCAAGTTCGGCGCTTTCTGGCAGAACAGCTTCAAGCCGCAGAGCAGTTTCGCCGCCAACAACGGCCAATACAATTTCGTCAACGACACCCTGAACCCGCTCGACACGGGCTTCGGCTTCGCCAACGCGGCGATCGGCGTCTTCAACACTTTCACCCAGGCCTCCGACTACATTATCGGCGAGTACCGTTACAACAACGTCGAATGGTACGCGCAGGACAACTGGAAGGTGAGCAACCGGCTGACGCTCGATTACGGCATGCGCTTCTATTGGATTCAGCAGCAGTTAGACGAGAGTTCGCAGGCGGCCAACTTCCTGCCGGACCAGTTCGATCCGTCGAAGGCGTCGCTGCTTTACCGCCCGATTTGCATCGGCGCGAGTCCCTGCAGCGCTCCAGAACGCGCCGCGGACCGGCGCGCGGTTGATCCGAGACTGCTGGTTCCCGGCTTCGTCCCGACAACGTCCAACACTATTGCAGGCGTCTTCATCGGACGTATCGTGCCGAACACGCTCAATCTGACTAACGGCGTGTTTCGGGCGGGTGATGGTATCGAGCAGGGACTTTACCGCAATCGAGGCGTCCATTTCGCGCCGCGCTTAGGTTTCGCCTATGACATGTTCGGCGATCAGAACCTGGTCATACGCGCCGGCGCGGGCGTGTTTTATGACCGTCCGCAGGGCAACACCGTATTCGATCTGGTGCAGAATCCGCCGACCACCACCCAGGCGACGCTCTTCTTCGGACAGATACAGAGTGTAGGCACTGGCCAGGCGCTGCTCGCGCCGCCCAGCCTTGTCGCCATCGACCGTGAGGGCAAGATTCCGACGACCTACGCTTACAACATCGGCGTCCAATACAAGCTGCCGTTCGAGTCGGTGTTGGATGTCTCGTATGTCGGCACGTCGGGACAGCATCTGCTGCAGCGGCGCAGCCTCAACGCTCCTGATTACGGGGCGGCCTACCTGGCGAAGAACCAGGACCCGACTCAAGCGACTCCGGGCTCAACCACGTTCAATGGCTCGCAAGCCCTGACACCGGATTTCTTGAGGCCCTTCCAGGGTTTCGGGCAGATTCAATACATCGAACCGTCCGCAAGCTCGAACTATCACGCGCTGCAGACCTCGCTCAACCGGCGCTTCTCCCGAGGAGTGCTGATGGGCGTGAACTACACCTGGAGCAAGGCGCTCGGCGTGCAGTCTGCCGATCTGCCGAACGTTCAAAACTTCGGCGCGCCGCACAATCTGGACAATCGCCGGGCCAATTACGGGCCGCTCGACTTCGACCGCCGGCACAACTTCACTATCAACGGGGTATGGCAAATGCCGAAGTTTACCCAGAGCCGGGCGTTGGGTTACGCGCTCAACGACTGGCAGCTCTCCGGCATCTTCCGATATGTGACGGGTCAGCCTTACAACATTACCGTCAATGTCCCGGGCGTCTCTGCCTACACTCTGACGGGAACGCAGAACGTCGAATCCGCTCGCATCGTCATGCTGAAGAACCCGGGCAGCGGCCACAGCAGCAACCCTTACCGGCAGTTCGACGTGACGGCCTTAGCGCAGCCAACGCCCGGCAGCACGGGCTTCGAGTCGGGGCGCAACTTCCTCTATTCCTCGCCGATCAACGCCCTTGACCTGTCGCTGTCGAAGCGATTCCGGTTCAAGGAGAAGGTGGAAATGGAGTTCCGCCTGGACGCGTTCAACGCCCTCAACCACACGCAGTTCGACGCCGTCAACGGGACCTTCACCGGCCCTGTGGGCGCGGTGACGCCGGACAACCTCGCTTCGGAGTTTGGAAACCAGGTCGGTTTCGGCGCAGTCACCTCGGTGCGACGGCCGCGTAACCTGCAACTCGTGGGTCGTATCCAGTTCTGAGGCGTTGACAGAACGACGACAGGCCGGGAGCTGTTTATTAAAGCTCCCGGCCTGTCATTCAACCAAGAGACCAAGATGATGACTCACTTCAAACGTTTCGCGTTAAGCGCTATCTTCGGCGCCGTCCTGGCGTCGTCCTTCTCCTCCGAGTCTAGAGCCCAGGGAACGCCGCAGCGGACCCCGACACCGAACGACACGCTGGTTTCAACGGAAGCCCTTTCCGACCGTCGGGTGACATTCCGAATCTACGCCCCGAAAGCTACAGAAGTGACGTTGCGCGGAGACTGGATGGAGACGCCGGCGCCTGTCAAATTGGAGAAGAACGATCAAGGCGTGTGGGCCGTCACCGTAGGCCCGCTCGCGCCTGATTTTTATAGCTATTCTTTCAACGTTGACGGCGTCCGCACCTTGGACCCGAAGAACCCCACGATCAAGCAGGGGGTCAACAGCGTTGACAACATGGTCTTCCTCGCCGGCGCGGAAGCCGACTTCCAGGACAACAAACCGGTCCTGCACGGAGAGATTCGAAAAGTCTGGTACCAATCCACGACCCTGGGAATGCAGCGCCGCATGCACATTTACTTCCCGCCGGGCTATGACAGCGGCAAGGAACGTTACCCCGTCTTTTACCTGCTGCACGGCGGCGGCGATGAGGATTCGGGGTGGAGCACGATCGGCCGCGCGGGCTTCATTCTCGACAACCTGATCGCCGAAAAGAAGGCGAGGCCGATGATTGTCGTGATGCCCAACGGCAGTCTGCCCCGTCCGGTGAATCTGCCCCCGCCGACGCCCGGAACGCCGCCCGACCCGGCGGTGGCGGCTGCGCTACAGGATCGATTCACCAACGAATTGCTGAAAGACGTTATGCCCTACGTCGAGAAGAATTACCGCGCGCTGCCCGGCGCCGCGAACCGCGCCATCGCGGGGCTTTCGATGGGCGGCGGCCAGACGACCCGCGTCGTCACGACCAACCCGGATCAGTTCGCTTACGTCGCCGTCTGGAGCGCGGGCGTCAACCCGCAGACCTCCGCCGATTTCGAGAAGCGGGCGGCAGCGTTTCTCGACAATCCCGACAAGGTCAATAAACAGATCAAGCTCTTGTCGGTCAGCGTCGGGGACAAAGACTTCTTGTTCGCCGCCTCGAAAAATCTGGCGGAGATTTTGGAAAAGCGCAGGATCAAACACGAATTGCACATCAGCGGCGGCGGCCATACCTGGATCAACTGGCGCAACTACTTGCGCGACTACGCGCAGGTTCTGTTCAAAGCTAACGGCCCCTGAAAGAATGATAAATCTCTGGGAGCGCAGGCATCCTTGCCTGCCTGGTTTCCGGCAATGACCGACTGACCGAAGCAAGCAGGCAAGGATGCCTGCGCTCCCAGGGATTTTCTGAAGAGAATCACAATCAATATGAAATCTATTGCGGAGCCTTCGATGATGACCGCGTTCAGCTTCGCCGTCTGTCTCGCGCTACTCACAACTGTCGCTTGCATGTTCATCCCCATAGCATCCGGACAAACGAAGCAGGGAACGGTGGAACGTATCAAGGTCCACGGCAAATCGCTCGAAGGCAATCTGGACGGCGATTCGCCGGATCGCGACGTCTCGGTCTATCTGCCGCCGAGTTACAAGACCGAAAAGCGCAGGCGCTATCCGGTAGTTTACATGCTGCACGGCTTCACCGACGATGACGCCAAGTGGTTCGGGATGGTAAAGCACTGGATCAACTTCCCCGAAGTGATCAACAAGGCGTTGGCCGACGGGAAGACGCGCGAGATGATCGTGGTAATGCCGAACGCTTTCACCAGATTCAAAGGCAGTATGTACTCAAGCTCCGTCACGATCGGCGACTGGGAGACGTTCATCACGAAGGAATTGGTCGGCCACATCGACTCCAATTACCGCACGCTGGCGCAGAGGGAGAGTCGCGCGCTTGCGGGCCACTCGATGGGCGGTTACGGAACGATGCGCCTGGGGATGAAATATCCCGACGCCTTTTCGAGCATCTATGCGCTCAGCCCCTGTTGCATGGATACGGGCCGCGCCAATCCGGCGATGAATGAGATGATGAAAAAAGTCGAGGCGCTCAAGACCGATGAAGAAGTAAAATCGCAATCCTTCTTTGTCCTTGCGACGCTGGCTTCGGCGGCCGCGTGGTCGCCGAACCCCAAGAACCCGCCGTTCTACATCGACCTGCCTTTCCGCGACGGCGAACCGGCCCCCGAAGTTCAGGCGAGACAGAGCGCCAACGCGACGCTCGTCATGATTCACCAGTACATTTTGAATTTGAAGCGATTGAAATTCATCGGAATGGATGCGGGAACGAAAGACGGCGGCATTTCCGCCGCGACGAAGGAACTGGATAAAGTATTGACCGATTACGGCGTCGCGCATTTTTACGAGAGTTATGAGGGCGATCATCTGAACCGAATCGCCGAACGGCTGCAAACAAAGACGCTGCCGTTCTTTTCTGAGCATCTGGCTTTTGAAAAAGCCAGGCGCTGAGTATTGGAACGCTGGTACAGTACCGCGCGCGTAAGCAAGCGGCTGACTTATGAGAC
>DATEMG010000306.1:0-6624 GCA_035275805.1 Blastocatellia bacterium | reverse complement strand
TCGCAGTGGCTGCGCGTTTGGGAAGAATCCGGCTCTCACGCCGTACCAGATAGTGGCGGAATTTATCAGCAAGAACAGAGTGCAGAGGCCGAAGATGGCCAGCCAGGACGCCACATTACGAGCCGCCCCACCGGCCCCGCGGCTCCGCGAATCATCTGTCCTGGGTTCAATTGCCTTCATTATAACTCCGGGAGAATAATGGCGCGGACTTTAGTCTGCGCGACCCGAAGGATATGACGCATGCGCAGACTAAAGTCCGCGCCACGGTTAAGATCGATTACATCCATAATTACTCGCCCTGGACGAGCGTTACCTCTCGGGGGCTTCCTTGGCTTATCACTCGGCCTTCATCGAGGACGATCACGTGATCGCCGATCTCGACTACTTCGGCCACGTTATGTGTGACGTACAGGAATGGAATGTCGGTTCTTTGCTGCGTCGCTCTTATCTCTGCGAGCAGTCGCGCGCGGGTCTTCGCGTCAACAGCCGAGAGCGGCTCGTCAAGCAGGACGATTGCCGGGTCGCTCGCCAGGGCGCGAGCCAGAGCGACCCGCTGACTCTCACCGCCAGATAATTCGCGCGGATATTGCCGGGCGGCGTACTCGATGCCCAGAAGCGCCAAAAGTTCACGCGCCCGCTCGCGTTTGGCCGCTTTACTCAGGCCGCCGCTGTTTTCGCCGGCTCGTATTCCATAAGCGACGTTCTGCTCCGCCGTCAGGTGCGGGAACAGAACGTAATCCTGAAACACGAAGCCGACACGCCGCTGCTGGATCGGCAGATTGACGCCGGAAGCCGAATCGAAGTAGAGACGATCGTCGAGCGAGATGCGTCCTTCATCGGGGGTTACGATTCCGGCGACGGCGCGCAGGCACGTCGTCTTCCCCGACCCGGAATGGCCAAAGAGTATCGTCACGCCGCTCGCGGCCATGAACTCGACATCGAGTCTGAACGCTTGCCTTGATTCGCGTTCATTGTTTCCGCTTCTACTCGTTCCGATCTGTTTTCTAATGGACACTCGCAGCATGCTCGTTCGTTACATCCCCTGCGTCCGGCCGCCCGTAAGCTTGTTTGTCAGGTAAATGGCGGTGACCGACACCGCGGTCAAGACCAGCGCAAGTATCTGGGCTTGCCGGTCTTCCCCCGCGACAACCGCTTCGTAGATCGCCAGGGGCATTGTCTGCGTTTTGCCCGGAATGTTTCCGGCGAGCATCAGGGTTGCGCCGAACTCGCCGAGCGCGCGCGCGAAGCTCAACACGACGCCGGCGAAGACGCCTCGACTTGCGAGCGGCAATGTGATGCGGAAGAAGGTCTCGAGCTCGCTTTTGCCGAGCGTATAGGACGCAATCTCAAACTGAGGGCTGACGCTCTCGATCGCTGCGCGAGCCGACTTCACCATCAACGGCAACGCCATCACCGCCGCCGCGATGACCGCCGCCCACCAGGTGAAGGTTACAGACCAACCCGTGCGCTCGTAGACATAGCTTCCGATAAGGCCGCGCCGCCCGAGCAGCACGATCAAATAGTATCCGGTCACCGTAGGCGGCAACACTAGCGGCAGCGTCACGACCGCGTCGAGCAGCTCGCGCCCGCGAAATTTGCGCTTTGCAAGAACGAATGCGAAAGCCGTCCCGAGCAGCACGACAAAGCATGTCGCGACAAATGTGACGAGTAGCGAAAGTTTGAATGCAGACCAGATCATATAGGCGCCGAACGCTCTCAAAACCGCGCTTTTCCAGGGAGCGCCGCCCATCGTCGCTCATTAAGGCGTCGAAGGTTGAGAACCGGCTCAGTATAAAACAGTCCTGCTTACAAGTCGGGGCCGCGGGCTAAAGAAATTTACAGTAAATCCGTATTAAACCGTATATTCATCTCTTCAATTCATCGTATGAGAATGAAAGATGTCGCAACATCGTGTATGTTGCGGTCATCAGCTTACAAAACTCCGTTAAGGGGACCCGAGCGATGGCTTTGCCGCGTCGCTCGGGTTATTTCATTTTTTTCTATGGGAATTGGAGGCGTTGTCCTGGGAGCGCAGGCATCCTTGCCTGCCTGGTTTCCGGCAATGATCGACTGGCCGAAGCAAGCAGGCAAGGATGCCTGCGCTCCCAGGCAGTTTGCGCCGCTATTTTCTTTCTTTCAGGGCGTCGTAACGCCGCTTCAGGCGCCGCTGCATTCCGCGATCGCCTGTTCGTACTGCCCGGGATGCTGCAGCGCGATGCCCAGGTCCAACTGGTAACGGGCGACGTCGCTCCACTGGCAAATGTCGAAGATGATCGCCCGCGCCTGCTCGTAATTCGCCATCGCTTCCTTATTCTTCCCGAGATTCTGTAGAGCCATTCCTCGGTTCACCCTGGAGAGGGAAACACCCATGCGCTGGCCGAGGGAGGCGAAGATCGACTCAGCTTGCTCGCAATCCGCAACCGACTGCTCGTACCGGCCGAGATTGCGCAGCGCAATGCCACGGTTCAATTGAGAGCGTGCGGCGCAATCTCGCAATTCAAATCGATCCGCGATCGACTTTGCCCGATCATAATTCTTAATCGCTTCATCGAATCGACCGATGTTCGCAAGCGCGTCTCCGCGGCTCAGGTTGGAGCGGGCGATATAGTTCCACTCATTGTATTGAGCAAAAACCGCTTCGGCTTCGTCGAATTCGGGGATCGCCTCGTCAAATCGCCTGAGGTTCGCCAGCGCGTCTCCGCGGCTGATTCGACAGCCGGCGACGCCCATCTCGGATTTGAAGCGGTCGAAAATCGGTTCGGCGCGGTCAAACTCGCCGATGGCTTCCGCGAAACGTCCTAGATTGGCCAGCGCATTGCCGCGGTTCAGGTGACACGAGGCGACGCCGACCCATTGCTCGCCCTCAGCGCACAGCTTTCCGGCCGCCGTCCATAACTCCTCCGCATCGGCAAATCTTTTGCTTTGATAAGCGCGGAACGCTTGTTCAACCAATATGTTTGCTTGCGATAGGTTCATAGTGTGACCTCTTTATTTCTGCGGGCGAAAGCCGTCCAGAACATCGTGTCAGCGGGCGCGTTCAAAACCGTACTTCTCCAGAGTACGTTGCCCCTCATCATTCATAACGGCGTCGATGAACGCCCGCGCGGCGTCTTTACTGGAACTCGCCCGTACGACGGCGATGGGGTACAAAATCGGGTCGTGGAGATCCGCGGGAGCGGTCGCGACTTTTCGCACTTTGTTATCTGCGGCTCGGACGTCCGACGCGTAGACGATGCCCGCGTCCACTTCTCCGCGCGCAACGTAATCAAGCGTCTGCCGGACGTCTTCCGCCAGGATCAATCGCGATTGTAGTTGCTGCCACAGTCCCAGGCGCGTGAGCGCTTGCTGCGCGTACTGCCCGACGGGCACGGTTTTGGGATTTCCGACGGCAAGTCTGGTCACTTTCGCGCCGCCGAGATCAGTGAAGGAGGTAGGGCCTGACGCGGTATCGGCCGGAACAACAAGCACGAGGACATTACGCGCGAAGTCGCGTTGCGTACCGGGCTCGATCAGGCCTTGTGACGCGAGCGCATCCATCTGAGGGCGTCCGGCGCTGGCGAATACGTCGACCGGAGCGCCCGATTCGATCTGCTTCTGTAAGGCCCCGGACGCTCCGAAATTGAAATTGACCTTCGAGCCTGTGCGCGACTCATACTGTTTACCGATCTCACCGAAGGCGTCCTTAAGACTCGCCGCCGCCGAGACCGTGATCTCACGCGGGGACGACGAATCACCGCTCGACCCGGAAGGCTCAGGGCGACGACAAGCAATACCGGCGGCGGCGAACACGATAACTATCGCCGACAGCAAAAGTCGCCCGACGACATATGCGGCGGCACGTCGCAGGCTGCCGCTTCGGCATGAGAGGCCACCGTACATCGGTATGCGGCGCAGCGACGCGACGAAATCCGCTTCGAACTGAAAATGCGCGACCGTTACTTTCATACATGTCTCATCTCAATGCGCTGACGAAAAGACTACTGGTTTTTCTATTGAGCGCGTTTGACGACAAGACCAATCACCTGCCGCACCCAGCGCGCGTGCATCTTCTCGTCAGGCACAACGAGTCGGAGTGGCCCTTCCTTGGCGTCGAGCGCCTTCCCGTCACGCTTGTCCACGAGCATGATGACCTTGTCCGTGTAAGCCGGATCGAGTTCCGGCAGCGCGTAGACCGCGCGGTAACCGTCCGAAGCCTCGACCACGAGGTAAAGCGCGAGGTTCTTGCCGCGCAGACCTTCGCCGAATTTCACGCCTGCCAGCTTCAACACTTCGACGAGCGGCGAGCCTTCATATTCCGATTCCTTGCCGCTGTGATCTTTGGCGCGAACGCTCCGGCGCGGCAGTTTGCCCAGGTCGGCCGTCGTTAGCTTGAGCGGTCGCTCGACTTCACCGCTGACGCTAAGAGAGATCTCGGGAGTAGGCGTCTGTGGCGTTTGCCCGTAAATGGCGGGAACCAGCGCGACGAAAATACCGATCACGAAACAAACTCTGCGCAAATGGATCATTTGAATCTCCCTCAATGAGACTAAATTGCGTCACACAACAATAGAACTTTAGCCACCGCAGGACACCGCAGAACACAGAGTGAAGTCGGTATGCGTCTTTTCTCTCCTTGCTCTCTGTGGCCTGCGGTGGCTATTTCAATCAAAAGTTAAGCTTCAGCCCGAATTGAATCACGCGCGGATCGCCAGCCGACGTGATCGTGCCGAAGGCCGCGTTTCCGACCACGCCGTTCGGGTTCCCAAGCGGCGGCGTGTTCGTCAGATTGAAAATCTCCGTTCGGAATTCGAAGTTTGTGACCTCGCCGAAATACGTCCGCTTGATAAATGCGATGTCCGCCGTACGGTAACCGGGGCCGCGCACCGGGTTGCGCGAGGCGTTCCCGAGCGTGAACTGCGGCGCGACAGCAAAGGCCGAGGTGTCGAACCAACGGCCGGTCGTCCGCTGATCCGCGGGCAGGGTCGGGTTGCGAAGTATGTTCGGCCGCTGAGTGCCGAATCCCGCGAAGGCGTTGAAGTTCGTGATCTGCGTGACGGCGAATGTCAGTCCCGATTGCAACTGGATTGTGCCGTTGACGCTCCAGCCTCCGAGCAGTTTGTCGGCGACGCCAGGGAGGTTGAACAGCCGTCCCTTCCCAACCGGCAGTTCGTAGGTGAAGCTCGTGACGAAGACGTTCGGAATGTCGCCGGTCGAGATGTCACGTTCGAGCGCGCGGTTGAAGCTGTCGGCGACCGGGAAATTGCCGACCGGACCGGTCTGAATACTAGCGTCGAAGACCTGACCGGCGTCGTCGATCAGCTTCGATCGTGTATAGGAGATGAGGAACGCAAGACCCCGCGAGAGGCGCTTTTCGAGCTTCGCCTGCAGCGCGTGATAGCTCGTGTTGCCGACGTTGTTGCGATAGAGGCTGACGGCCGTGAAACGCGGGAAAGGTCTGAGCAATTGCGCGCGCGGAATCATCGGGTCACCGATGGAAGAAGACCGCGGGATCTGTCCGAAGAACGGGTTCGGAACTTGCTGTAGCAGCGAATTCCCCTGCGCGAGTTGCTCCGCGGTCAATTGATTAATGTTCGAATCAGGGATGCCCACGTGCGTGATCTTCGATCCGGCGTATGCAACCTCGGCGACCATGTTGTTCGAGATCTCGCGCTGGATGGCGAGATTCCACTGCTGCGCATAGCCGCTTCCCAAATCGCGATCGACAGAAAAGACTCCCTGTCCCAGCCCGGCGTCCGAATTGAGTGGGATCGGCTGCACGTTCGGCCCTGCCGAAAGCACGAATGCCGGCGTTATGCCATCGAGCGAGCGCTGCGTGACGGTTTGAATGAACGGGAACTGCGGGACCGTGAACGGCGTCGTGATCCCAGCCTGCTCCTGCCAGACCAGCCCGTACCCGAAGCGCACTACAGTACGATCGGTCAGCCGGTAAGCGATCCCGAGGCGCGGCCCGAAATTGGCTTTGTGCAATTCGCGCGCCGTATCCGGAAACCCGTTTTGCCCAAGGTACTCGAGCTGTTGCGTCTGAAGGTTGAAGATCGCCCCCTGATTGTCGGTTTCCGTCGACGGGAAGTTCAGCGTGTAGCGCAGCCCGGCGTTGACGGTGAGGCGCGGCGTCACCTTGAAATCGTCCTGCGCGAAGAATTCGAGGATGCGGGCGCGCGGGTGAATGACGTCCTGCTGCAGGTCGATCGAGAAGTTGCTGACCTGACCGAGCAGGAAGCTCGCCAGGGCGTTCCCGGTCTGCCCGGATAGCAGGTTTCCCGTGTTGTTCCCCGCGACGGTGTTCGGCGTCCCGCGCGAATTGCTGAAGGGCGCGGTGAAATTGAAGATGCCTGTGGGCGACGGAGGCTGCAAAACGTTCAACCGTTGGAGCCGGAAATCGACGCCGAATTTCATCGAGTGCCGCGCGTGTTGCCATCCCACCGAGTCAAAGATCTGTATCACGTCCGTGTTGAAAAGCGTGTTGGTATTGGCTGACGGGCCGAGTTGTTGCAACCCAGCGATCGTGAAGGTCGGCAGTTCGTTCTGGAAGGCCGCGTTCTGCGGGATGCCCGGCAGTCCCAGGCTCTGCGAAGGCGTCGAATCAAGGAGCGACGCGCGGCGGTCGATCGAACGGCGCGTATA
>DATEMG010000305.1:0-2521 GCA_035275805.1 Blastocatellia bacterium | reverse complement strand
CGTGAAGTGTCCGGGCAGCGGCGAAGCGCATCGCAACTATTGGGCGAACCTCGAAAGGTTGAGCCCGCGCGACGAAATCAAATTCGTGATCAAGGACCGCGCCGATTTCGACTACGCGCTCGGCGTGATAGAGAAATACAGGTTGAACGAGCGCAAGCCTTATTCGCTATTTTCTCCGGTCTGGGGCGAAGTCGATTTAAAAGACCTGGCGGCGTGGATTCTGGAATCCGGCGCGCGCGCGCGGATGCAGTTACAACTTCATAAATACATCTGGGGACCGGATACAAAAGGCGTTTGATTATGAGCGGCAATCCGCAATCCGCAATCCGCAATCCGCAATCCGCCGTGGTTTTAGCGAGCGGCGGGATGGACAGTTGCGTAACGGCGGCGGTCGCGGCGCGCGAGCGCGAGCTGGCGATGCTGCACATCAGCTACGGCCAGCGCACGGAAAATCGCGAGCTGAAAGCCTTCAACGACATGGCCGATTTTTACAAGGCGGAACGCCGGATGACGGCGAGCATCGCGAGCCTGGCCCGGATCGGCGGATCGGCGCTGACCGACCGCCGGATCGAAGTCAGCCAGGCCGACCTGGACTCGAAAGAGATTCCGACTTCATACGTCCCGTTCCGCAACGCCCACCTGCTCTCAATCGCCACAAGTTGGGCAGAGGTAATCGGCGCCGACCGAATCTACATAGGCGCGGTGTCCGAGGATAGTTCGGGCTATCCCGACTGCCGTCCCGAATACTACGAGGCGTTCCAGCGCGCGATTGACCTGGGCACGAAGCCCGATACGAGGATCGAGATAGTCACCCCGGTCATCCGTCTTCGCAAAAGCGAGATCGTGAAGCTCGGCGCCGAACTAGGCGCGCCGCTCGAATTGAGCTGGTCGTGTTATAAACGCGAAGACCTGGCCTGCGGCCAATGCGACAGTTGCGCGCTGCGGCTGCGCGGATTCCGCGAGGCGGGGCTGCGCGATCCCATCCCCTATGCGATTGAAATCTGATTTTACGAGGGCTAAAATTACGCCCGGCTAGAAATTCAAGCGATCTCGGATTCATTCGAAACGATATTCCGCAACCCAACCAAACGTAACCAGAGGCGATGGACCGTTGTATTTGCGGGCAGCTTCCAACAGTTTTAAGCACAGACGGAGGACAGAAATGAAGATCAAACATGTAATGCTGGTGGTCGCGATGATGGCGCTTGCTTCGATGACCGCCACGGCTCAGACGGGCCGACTCGAAGGCGACGTAGTCAAAATCGAAACTAATGAACCGATAGTCGGCGCCGAGGTTCAGATCGAACGCACCGACATCAAAGGCAGCTATCCGGTTAAGACCGACAAGAAGGGCCACTTCCTGCACGCGGGGGTTCCGTATGTCGGCACTTACACCCTCATAGTTTCGGCGCCCGGCTGCCAGCCGGATTTCGTACAGAACGTTAGAGGATCGCAGACCGAACCGATAAAGTTCACGCTTCGCCCCGGCGACGGCAAGAAGCTGACGCTCGCCGACTTGAAGGGCATGCAGGCAGCCGCGCCGAAAGGCGCCCCACCGATGAACGCCGCCGAGCAGAAGAAGGCGATGGAGGAGTATGAGAAGAAGCGCGCGGAGGTCGAGTCCAAGAACAAGCAGATGGCGGAAGAACACGATGCCATGAAGAAGCGCTTCGAAGCCGGCCAACAGCTCATGGCGGCGAAGGACTGGAACGGCGCCGCCAATGAATTCAGCGAGGCCGCCAAGCTCGACGCCGAGCAGCAGGCCGTGTGGCAGGGACTCGCGCTGGCGCTCTACAACCGCGGAGTCACAAATTACAACGAGAGCACAAAAGACCCCTCGAACACGTCGAAGCGCGACGCCGCCAAACAGGATTTCAACGATACGATCAACGCGATCGGCAAGGCCATGGCGCTGGTCGAACCTCAGTTGAATGACCCTCAGAAGGGCCCGCAAGCGAAAAAGAGCAAGGCGGCGTACCTGAAGACCAGAGCGGATGCGGAAGGGTTGCTGGCCAAGAAATTGGGCGTGATGGATATGATCGATCCCGCGGTGAAGGATTATCGGGAGATCGCCGAGTCCGCCGAAACCCCTGCGGATAAGGTCAAATATCAATTGAGCGCCGCGGAAGTCTATTTCGACGGAGGCAAGCCTGAAGAGGCGGTCACCGCCTACACGGCCATCATCCAGACCAACCCGGACAACCTCGACGCGATATACAAGTTGGGTTTGGCCTACGCGAGCGTGGCCAAGTTCCAGGAATCGGCCAACACGTTCCAGCAGTTCCTCGACAAAGCCCCCGAAACCGACGGCCGCGTTCCCGAGGTCAAGGCCGTGTTGAAAGACCTGATCGTCGGCAACAACTTGCAACCACCGAAATCGGAGCCTTCGAGAGGCAGGACGCCCGCGAGGAAGAAACCGTAACTTCGCGATCCATGTGATAATGGCGCAGCGACGCGCGCAAGCGGCCGCAGCGGCTAACCGATGAATCGGCCGCTCGGCTGCTTGCGCGCGTCGCTGTCA
>DATEMG010000304.1:0-15291 GCA_035275805.1 Blastocatellia bacterium | reverse complement strand
CTTCTCAAAGAGTCATGCCTGACAACGACCTGCAAGCAATACAGGCGGCGCGCGATCTGGTCGAGGCGGCCCATCGCGCGCAGGCCGTGGTCGCCGGTTTCGATCAAGCGAAGATAGACGCGATCTGTGAAGCGATGGCGACGGCTGCGCAGGCGCAATCGATGCGCCTCGCCACGCTCGCGCATGAAGAGACCGGATACGGGATTCCCGCCGACAAGAACATCAAGAATCTCTTTTCCGCCGTCGACGTTCACAACTACTTCAAGAATCTGCGGACGGTCGGCGTGGCGCGCGACACTGGGTCGGTGGTGGAGATAGCCACGCCGCGCGGCGTCGTGGCGGCCATCGTCCCCTCGACCAATCCGACATCGACCGCGATCTTTAAAATCCTGATCGCCGCGAAATCCCGCAATTCGATCGTGCTCAGCCCGCACCCGTCGGGCACGCGCTGTGTGGTGGAGACCGCAAACGTGATGCGCGAAGCCGGTGTGAGAGCCGGGCTGCCGGCAGAGGCCATCGGCTGCGTCGAACAGACGACGATCGAGGGCACCGAGAGTTTGATGAAGCACAAGTTGACGGCGGTGATCCTGGCCACGGGCGGTCTGGGCCTGGTGCGGGCGGCTTACTCTTCGGGCAAACCCGCGTTCGGCGTGGGGCCAGGAAACGTGCCGGCGTTCATCGAGCGCACGGCCGACGCGCCTAAGGCCGTGCGGGACATTCTGGCGGGCACCTGCTTCGACAACGGCACGATCTGCGCTTCGGAACAATCCGTCGTCGTCGACGCGCCGCTCGATAAAGAGGTCCGCGCGCAACTCGCCGCTCAGGGCGCGTACTTTCTCAACCAGTCTCAGACCGAAAGCGTGGCCAAACTGGTGGTCACTCCGCAGCGCGGCCTCAATCCGAAGATCGTAGGGAAGCCCGCGACGACCATCGCCGAGTGGGCGGGCATCGCCGTCCCACCCAACACGAGATGCCTGCTGGCGGAAATCGGCGGAGTCGGGCGCGAATTCCCGCTCTCGCTCGAAAAGCTCTCGCCGATCCTGACCTACTACGTCGCTAACGGCCTGGAAGAGGGGAGCCGGCTGTGCGACGAGATTCTGCATTACGGCGGGATGGGCCACACGGCTTCGATCCACACGCGCAACCGCGACGCAGCGCTGCGCTACGGAATCCTGATGCCCGCCGCCCGCGTGGTCGTCAATACGCCCTCGACCCATGGCGCGATAGGGTTTTCTACCGCGCTTCCGCCGTCGATGACCCTGGGTTGTGGCTCCTGGGGAGGCAATGTGACGTCCGACAACATCTCGCCGCTACATCTGATGGACATCAAGCGCGTCGCCTTCGAGACCAGGCCGGTGACCGTGGTCGCCGAACCGCTCGTTCAATCATTCCCCGTCCAATCGGCTCCGCCGCCCCGAGCAGATTCGTCGACTCAGCCGTTGATCGATCCTCTCGGAAGAAGGGGCGAAAGAGAGGCGATTACCGACCTCGTCGACAGATTCATGGCCGCCCGTCGACAACCTCCCTCAACGGCGGAGGCGCTCGATGCGGCGCGCCCGGAGTCCCCAAGAATCAAAGAGGCCGTCAAAGAGGCCGCGACTAATGGTCAAAACCAGGCCGCTCCGCCAGTCTCGCCAGATTCAATTAATACTAGCGAGAGTAACGGCCATCGGGCGGTGGATTTCGTATGCGAGGATGATGTCAAACGAGCCCTCGCGGCGGGTGGGAAAATTTACGTCAACGCGAAAACAATCATTACTCCGGCGGCGCGCGAACTCGGCGAGCAGCGAGAGGTCTTCGCCAAAGCCGGTTAAGCAATTCCGCGTGCGGAACCGGCCGCTTACGCGCGCCGCCGCTTGCTAGATTACGCGCGTCTGCGGCGACTGCCGCAACGACTTGCCCAAAGCAGACAGATGCTTATAATGCCCGCACACGCTTTCCTTGATAATCCTGTGGATGATGTAAGGGTGGAAGTAATAAAGGCAAAAAGGACAAAAAAAGACAAAAAAATTGTCGTCCTTGATCTTTTTGCCCTGTCTGTTTCCCTTCTTTCGTCATTGAGTACAGCGTTAACTATGTTTATTTAAATCAGGGCGCGCAAGACCGGTACAGTACCGCGCGCGTAAGCAAGCGGTTGACTTATTGAGCGGCCGCTTGCTTACGCGCGCGGTACTGTTTCGCAAAGTCTTCGAACATCAAATATAGCTAGATCACGTTGAAAATCTAAGCGCGGCGCTTCGGACGTAAAGTCTGTGATACAAAGCTCCAAAGGCCCCGATTTCGTCCCCCTCCCCCTCACCGCTTACTTCATACAAAACGGGGGATAAGTGCGCCATGAAGGCGCGCGCCTTGGCGCGCCGCGATGTATTGAATTGTGTAATGACTGACAATCGATGAAAAATACGATCAGGCGGTTCTTCCTTATCTTGCGCGCGGCGCTCGGCGTCGGGCTGCTCTATTACGTACTTAAAGTGACTGGCGGGTGGGCTGCGGCGAAGCAATTGATTTCGGCAAAGTGGCTTCTGCCGTGGCTCTCAGCGTTGACTATTTTCGGCGCAGCTATCGAGGCGAGGCGGCTTGGCGTTCTCTTCGGCGCACAGGGCATGAGCCTGTCGTTCGTCGAAGGATACCGCGCCGTGGCCATCGCCGCGTTGTTCAATTTTTGCATTCCGGGCGGCACGGGCGGTGACGTGATGAAGTTGTATTACCTTGCCGCTGATAGTCGCGGGCGCCGGGTCGAGATCGCGACTCTGATCTTCGTCGACCGCGCGGTAGCGCTCTTCTGCATGCTCAGCCTGGTGGTCGCGCTGGCGCTGCTCGACTGGCGATTGGTCTGGGATTATCCGCTGATCGGCTCTCTGGTGGTCGCCGCTGCTGTCGGAGCCGTGGGATTGTTGGTGTGCGGGGCGATCGCCTTTTCGTCGCGGTTGCGCGAGAGCCGCTGGTACGCATTTATAATGGACAGGGCGCCGCTTCGTCGCTACCTGACGCGAGCCGCCGACGCGCTCTACGTCTTCAGGGAAAACAGGGCGGCGCTCGCCAGGGCAGCCGCGCTCTCGGTGGTCGGGCATCTGGCGCTGCTCGGCGTCATGAACGCCGCCGCGAGAGCCTTCATGCCGGACGCGCCGCCTCTCACTGTCAACCTGCTCGCGTTATTGGGCCTGCTTGCCAATGCGCTGCCGATCACGCCGGGCGGAATGGGCGTCGGCGAAGCGGCGTTTGAAGGATTGTTTCGGTTGGCCGGCTACGGCGGCGGCGCGCGACTGATCCTGGCCTGGCGCGTGGGAATGTTGACGCTATGCTGTCTTGGCTGCGCCCTCTACATTACGGGCGCGCGACGCGGTCAGGTCGCTGAAGCCGCCGCCACTACCTCGCCTTGACTGACGGCCTGGGCCCTCCTGAATGAACTTGCAGAAAGGCGCGCCCGGACGCTTCTCCCTCCGGCCCATAGGTGGAAAGGATATAACCCGCCCCGTCATTGAATACCTGATAGACGTACTCGACGCCCCAGGGGTCCACCGAGTAATCGCCTTCGATGTACGGGCCACGCCAGCCGGACAGTGTGGAGGGTTGTCTGGCGAGCGAGGCGAGTCCTTCTGTCGCGCTAGGGTAACGGCCGAAATCGACGTGGAAGAGTTCCAGGGCTTTGGCGTAAAGGTCAAGCTCGCGCCGCGCCAAGGCCTCGCGCCGCAGCGATTGAGTCTGCGCCTGTTTGCGCTCGTGGGCGCGCCAAATGGCGAAACCCACTACGGCCAGGACGACGCAACTTATTGTCGCCGCGATGAGCGCCCGCCGGTTGCGGCGCTCGCGCTTTAGCCGCGCTTCGCGAAGCTCCGGGACGAAGACCAATGTTTTGTCGTGCCGATGAGTCGAAGGAATCTCGCGCATCATCTCGGTCAATCGGTCTTCGGGCATCACACGCGCGACTGGAACCTGCGCAAGACAAGCCACGCAGTAGCGCCGCCCCGGCAGTAGCGCCGCCCCGCAATGCTTACATCGCTCTTCAACGCCTTCCGACATAAAGCGCGCTCACTCCTGTATCGACACACCACATTTGTTTGGAAAGTCTCTCGAACGAACTGACGAAATAATAAGCCCTTTGAAATGGAATTGCGACTCGCGGAGGCATACGCATTGCATTTATAGAAAGTTCAGGATGACGCGATCTTCGATGCTCGATCCACGCAGTGATGATTTATGGCATTTGAAAAAATAATGCGCCCAGTATTACGCGCCGAATGAAAATCGCGGGGCGAGGATAGTGCGAACTACTCCAGGAATCGCATGAAGCGGAGGTAGAAGGCGTTATTGCCCGAGCGCAGATCTTTTCCGTAGGAGAAGACGACTCCCACTCCGAGCGCTTGGATCTTGGCCTGCGCCCCCAAATCCCAGAGCCATGTCTGGGAACCCAATCCTGATGAAGGGTCGGTGATTTTGCCGCTATCCAGAAAGGGGCCCAATTTAAGGCGCATCAGCCCGTTGCTGTAGACGTTCTTGTCTATCTCCCAGTTGGAGAGGAAATAATCGCGTCCGAGTGGGGCGCTGCCTTTGCGTCCGTTTCGGGTCCCGACGTGCGCCCTCATCCAGAGGTCGTTGTCGCGCTCAACGCCCAGAATGAATAGTTCGTCGAAAGGGCTCTCTCCCAGCGTCTGGCCGGCGCTGATCTTTCCGCGCATCTCGTAATCGTCGCCCGCGCTCTTCGGGAACCATCGCGTCTCCATCGAAGCCTGGAGTTTGGCGAAGACGCGCGACTGTTGCGACCAGATGCGGTTGAGTTGGGTCGAGGCGCTCCCCGCCAGGGTGAACCTGCGCTCGGGCGCGTCCAGCAGTTTGTAATTGAGCTGTCCCAGCTGTTTGAGTTGTAAACCTTGCGCCAACAGGCCCGGCGTCAAAACGGCGCCGGCGTCGACGTCGCGGAAGCCGCGGTGGGAGAACTCGAAGCCTGTAGACCAATCCCAACGACCATTCACAAACGAAGTCGCCGACGCTGCGAACGCCTGTTTGCGCAGATTCAAACTGCCGGCGGGGCAGACTTCAGTCTGTACAGCTTGAGGACAGACTGAAATCTGTCCCACATCCCAGTTTTCGTCACGCAGGTCCAGATCGAGCTGGAATCGTCTCTTCGGGTTTCCGAAGAGAGGGCCGGAGAGATTTGTCCAGACGCGTCGCTTCTCTGCGTCCCACCGAATGAGAGATTCCGAGTTGATGGCCCGACGGTTGATGTTGAAGAACTCCGGATTGACGGTCTGATACGGGAGGCCGCGAAGGAGCGCGAGCAGCCATGCCCATTTGGAATCAGCGTTTCGCTCTCGCGCGCGAAAGACCAGGTCGAACTTTCCGTCCGAACGCGCTTCGAGGTTGAACCTGTAACTAGAAAAGATGTTCAGTCCGCGCACTCGCGCTTTCGTAGTTTGCAGATCACGAAGGCTGAGCGCCGTGGCGGGGGCGATGGTGAAGGCGCGATCCAGCAGCGCCGGCGCGACGCTCGGCGCGGGCTCGATACGCAGCTCTTCGATCTCAGGCTTGGAAACCTTGTTCCAGTATTTCAGCGCCGCCTCGACGTTGCCCTGAAGGAAATAGACGCCGGCCAGGAAGTCGTTTGCATAAGTGTCCGCCGGGTCGATCCGCAGCGCCCGCCGCAGATGGCCAGCCGCTTCCTCATAGTTCTTCTTCCTGAAGCAGACGCCGGCCAGTTCAAGAAAAAATCGCTTGTCGCCTGGCTGTTGGCTAAGCCCGATTTGAAAGGCCCTCCTGGCTTCGTCCCAACGCCCCAATCGGGCTAGCGCCGTTCCGTAATAGTAATTAAGGTCGGCGGAGCGCTCGGCGTCGGCCTCCGCAATCCGAACGATCTCCTCCCACCGTTCTTCCGCGAGGAGTTGCTTGATTTCTGTGGCGTGATCAGAGGGGGCGGGTTGCGCCCGGAGGGGAAACGCGAAAAAGGCAAGGATGAGAAATATGGTCGCCGCTTTTACTTGGCGTCGGGTTGAGGCAAAGCCAGCAATGTCCATTTGTTGACGCCGCTCCATTGCTTTTCGAAATCGGCCCGATCCTGTTTTAGCAATTTGCGCCGCGCGGGATCGTTCAACATGACAAGCCCTGCCCGCGAGTCGAGTCCGGCTACGACTACGTAATGTAGAGGCGCCTCAGCTTCCGTCGGCTTGAGAGCGACGATCAGAGGTCGCCCTTTCCGCAGATGATTTAGCAGGTCTTCCCACTCGCCGCTGAACGCGAACGTGTCGAATCCGCGCTGTTTGAAATATCTCTTCATCGCCGAAGCGTAGACGCCGCGAGCGTCGGGCGTGTATAAGGCGCGATGGATCTCGGCCTCATCGACGCTCTCGCTGTCTGCGCGGTCCAGCCGTTTGAACCAATATTGCATCACCATCGCGACGCTCGCCGCCCCGCATCCATCCTTCTCCTGCTTCACGAAGGGAACGTCCAGCCAAACGCCTGAATCTTCCGCGGCCGGCATGACCCCGCAGAGACAGAAAGACAGGACTACCAGAGTGGCGAAGCGGTAAAACATATCAACGCACTGCGACAATGATCAGGACGAGAGCCGCAATGCCCAGGATGATGATCAGCAAATCTCTGTCGCTTATCCTACCGGCGGCGAAGTCCTTATCGATTTTGTCCGCGCGGGCCACCAATCGCGCCAGTTCCTCGTCGCTCAGCGTCGAAATTGCGGTGTCGACCCGCTCCGGGTTTATCTGAGCCGCTTCCATAGCCTTCCGCGTCTCGTTCGACGAGAAAAGACCCTTGACCTTTTGCTGATTCTCCCGCCGCGTCTGGGCGGCGTTGACCAATTCTTTATGGATGTCAGACGGGCTTACAACGTGTGTCTGAGCCAGGATGCTCGTGGAGCAGAGGGTGAGCAGAAAACAAGCGGCCAGCAATCGAATAGATTGCCTCAGATCGAAACGCATGATTTGTAACCTCCAGGGGGGAAGTGAATTAGGACGGGACACAAATAGATAACGGCAACGGCGTTAAAAATACAAGATACAATCATTTGACGCAAGCGCCCGTTGACGCCTCTTCGGACCAACTCGACTGATACGGAACATTCGTTTCGGGCGTCCCCCTGCCTTATTTGATCTTGATCCTGACCTTATTTGCCACCCTGCCGTCCACTGACAATTCGACAGAAACCTCACCACGTCCTCGAAGCGACGGTAGGAGCCGCAGATTGACCTGATCGACGCCCGGCAATATTCCCTCGGCGCCGGCGAAAGTCACTGACGAAAATCGAGGGGGAACCGATAGCCTGAAAGTCCACAGGCTGGTTGAAACTGCCGTCGCCTTTGCCGAGCAGGATCTCCCACTGGTCGCCGGCCCGCTCGCTATCAGGATGTTGCTCGGCCAGCATCCTATCAAATGCCTCTCGAGTGATTACTCATCCCTTCTTTTAGGAAATCGACGCGCTTATCGCTATTTCCACTCGCCTTGCAGGACAAAGGCGGCCCAGTAATATGGCTCTCGCCACTGCTTCTCTTTCCAGATCGATAACTGGGCTTGACGTAACGCTCCGGCCTGGCGCAACGCTTCGGGCCCGAGCATTCCTTGATAAAATCGTTTCATCAGCTCGCTGGTGGCCCGATCGTCTACCTTCCACAGGCTTGCGAGGACACGCGGGGCGCCGGCATACATAAAACCGCGCGTCAGCCCTATCAACCCCTCGCCTTCGACCTTCTTACCCAACCCGGTCTGGCAGGCGCTCAGTACAACCAACTCCGCCGGGAGTTTCAAATTATAGATATCCTGAAGTCGGAGAAATCCATCCTGTTGTTTTCCACCTTCGTCGACAAGCGACAACACTATGCCCGACAACTCAGGGTGGACGTTATTGAGTATTCCGTGGGTGGCGAAATGTACAATGCGATATTCGCCCAGCTCCGGTCTTAGCGCGGTCATTCGACTCGCCTCAAAATCCAGCGCCTGCATGCGCTCCCGCTCCGGGACGAGGGCCAATATTGCTGTAGCTTCACGTCTCGTGCTCAGCAATCGCCCGAAACCGCCTTCTGCGCCGATCACTCCCGTTTCCCGACCGGACCTCGTCATCTGTTCGAAACCGATGTCCGTCTCATCCGAATCGGCGGATTTGGTTTTCTCTTTGGCTCCCGCCTTGGCCACATTCCGTCTGATTCTCGTATCGTCATCCTCGAAGACCGGATCAGCCAGAACCGCGAGCGACTTTTCCGCAGGCTTGCGTCCGGCCGTTTCACGCCGCAGTGTCGCAAGCGTGGAAGCTGACGGAAGGCTCACGATTTCGTGTTCGACGAATAATGGCTGCGGTTCGGCTCCGGAATTCCGCCCCTCGTCATTCCCGGGGGAAGGCGCAGGCAAAGCGGCAAAGGGGATGTACTGCAATGCGCCGTCGGCCACTATCGCCAACCGCTTCCCGCCGAGCTGGGAGGCGACCGGGCCGAGCAACATCTGACTCAAAGCCTTAGCCTGCGGCCAGTAGTTCGCTCTGGCCTCTTCGATCCGGGCCTGGCGTTTAGCCTCAGTGTCGCCGGGTCTGGACTGCGGCGCGGTCAGCAGTTCATAGACGCGCCGCGCCGCCGCTTCTATCTCTGTTCGTTTCGGCAGTTGGTGGCTGATGAATGAAGTTTGACTGACGACGAAGAGGTAACTTGCATTCTCTCCCAGCGAGTACTCCAAGAGCAGGGTCTCCGGATCGAGCGCTTGCTGTTGAATCCCTGACAGGTTCAGTGGTTGAGGTTGTGTCAACGCGGCGTATCTTGGACTGGAGGCGCGAATCTTCCCCTGAAGCTCTTCATACTCAGTAGTGATGGAGGCGATCTCTTTGGCAGCGGCATCGGCCTGCGCGGGAGTGTGCTTACGGTTTAATAAGCTAACTTGCGCCGCGGCCCTCGCATTGAGTCGTTGCAGCAATGAGCGCTCGCGCCCCAGCAACGAACTATCGACACCTTGACGAATGTCGGCGCGGGCCTCTTTCAGCAGTTCCAGCAAGGATCGCGCCCGGGCGCGCTCGCTTGCCGCCAATGCGACAGCGTCAAACGCTTTGGCTGGGTCCTGCCTGTGCATCTGCATCAGCACGTCGATGTAAGATTCAAAGAACTCGTGCCTAGAGGCGAAATAGGAAGCGCGAAGCTCCTGGCTGACGATATTTGCGCGAAGAGATTCGATCATGCTGACAGCCTGTTCAACGGTTTGGCGAGCCTGGGTGAGATTACCGCGTTTTTGCTCTACTCGCGCAATCCGCAGCAGAGTAGTAGCTTCTCCGTTACGATCATCTACCGCCCGCATGAGTGGCAGCGCTTCATTGTACTTCTCAAGCGCCTTATCCATCTCTCCCAGCGACCAATAAACCTGGCCGATGTTGTCGAGTGTGACGGCCTCTCCATTACGATCACTTACCGCTTGTCTGATCGGAAGAGCTTCATTGAATTTCTCCAGCGCCTTCTGCGCCTCTCCCAGTGACCGATAGACTGCCCCGATATTGTTGAGTACGATAGCCTGCCCCCTTTGGTCATCTATCGCCCGCATGATAGGCAGAGCTTCATTGTGCTTCTCCAGCGCCTTCCGCATATCTCCCAGTGACTGATAGACATAGCCGATGTTGTTGAGTGAGTAAGCCTCTCCACTGCGGTCACCTGTTGCCCGACTGATAAGCAGAGCTTCATTGTATTGCCCAAGCGCCTTCCGCTCCTCTCCCAGTGTGTCATAGACCGCGCCGAGGTTGCTGAGCACGGTAGCCTCACCGTCGCGGTCACCTAACGCCCGCTTGATCAGCAGAGCTTCATTGAAATTCTCCAGCGCTTTCTGAACCTCTCCCAGTGAGGCATAGACCAGACCGATGTTGTTGAGTGTGTTGGCCTCCCCACCGCGGTCACCTACCGCCCGTCTGATAGGCAGAGCTTCATTGTACTGCTCGAGCGCCTTCTGCATATCTCCCAGTGACTGATGGACATGGCCGAGGTTGTTGAGCGTGACGGCCTCCCCCCTGCGGTCACCTATCGCCCGTCTGATAGGCAGCGCTTCACTGTACTTCTCCAACGCCTTCTGCGTCTCTCCCAGAGACCAATAGACCGCTCCGAGGTTGCTGAGTGTGAAAGCCTCCCCCCTGCGATCACCTATTGCCCGACTGATAGGCAGGGCTTCATTGAGCTTCTCCAGCGTCTTCCGCGTCTCTCCTAATGACAGATGGATTGAGCCGACAGCAGAGAGTATTTCAATCTCCCACCTGCGGGCGCCTGCTCTTCGATACAGGTCCAACGCTTCTTGATACTTTTCGATGCCCTTTCTTCTTTCCTCTAGCGTTCCTTGCCCTAACCGCTCCGCCTCGCGATAGAGCGACCCTGCGGCAACCTGATACTTATCCTCAACAGTAGCCTCTCTCAATTCTTCTATCTTGACCTCGTAGCGTCCCTGTTTGGCCGTCTTCACAGCGGAACGCACTTCGATTCTGTACGCGCCTGCCGCCTCTGCGATCGCTGACACAGTCTCTGATCCCTCGATCATATGTTCGTCGTCGACCTCGATGATCTTCTTACCATCAGGCGCAACCAACGCCACCGCCACATCTATCCCTCGTTGCTCGACCACGATATTCAAGAACTGCCTGGAGCTCATAGTGATTTTGTAGAAATGCGACTCCCCTCCGGAGAGTTCTCGTTCAATAGGCTTATTGAGTTCCAGTGATCTACTCTTTTGAACACTTTGCGCCTCTCTGCGTTCACTAGCGTTTGCTTGCACAGGTGGTAAGTCTGGCCATAGGCATGCAGAAGCCGACAACCCGGCCCAAAAGATCAGGTTGATTATCTGAGCGGCGCGGCGGGTAGTTGGCAACCACCGACCCTGCGGGTTTGTGACTGGCGTAATTTGATTGAACACGGCGATGCCTCCGTTGGAACTGATATGAGTCAGTTGTGTTCCATGTGCGCATTGAAAATAAAAGACTTCCAGAATTGGCGTTCTCAAGAATGAACGATTCGAGTATATACAATTCGACGTCGCCATCGATGCGGAGAAGTAAAAAATTGTGATGAAGGACTACTGGTCGCAAAAGACGCCGGCAAGCGGACGGCGCCCCTGAAGGGATCTGGAAAAAGGGCCTTGAAGCGGCGCGCATGGAAAGTCGTAATAGGCTCGGAGTCATATTAATCATGCAATTCTGCCTTTTGTCGCCTTCCGAATGCCTTCGATCTGGCTCTGAATCTCTATCCTGCTTATAATCGTTTTGCATGATCCGTTTTGAAGATGTAGAAAGGAAAGTCGAACGGCATCATCCCGAAGCCGATTTGGATTTACTCAGGCGCGCTTATATATACTCAGCGAAGGCCCATAAAGATCAAGTGCGCGCTTCAGGGGAGCCATATCTGATCCACCCACTTTCGGTCGCCGCCATTTTGGCGGATATGAAGATGGACGTGGCCACGGTGAGCACCGGCTTGCTGCACGACGTGGTCGAAGACACGCTGGCGAGCACGGACGACATCTCAAAGGTGTTCGGAAATGAGGTCGCTAATCTCGTAGACGGCGTAACCAAGATCAGCAACCTTGGCAAGAAGTCCAAAGAGGAAGCCCAGGCCGAAAACCTGCGCAAGATGATCCTGGCCATGACCAGCGACATCCGCGTCGTGCTGGTCAAACTGGCCGATCGTCTTCACAACATGCGGACGCTCGAATACTTGCATTCCGAAAAGCGCAAACGCATTGCGGAGGAGACGCTCGAAGTTTACGCGCCGATCGCCCACCGCCTCGGGATGAGCAAAGTCCGCTCGGAATTGGAAGATCTCTCATTCCAGTACCTCGAACCGGAGGAGTACAAGCGGCTGAAGGAAGAGGTTGAGAGCCGCCGGGTTTCGACCGAGGCTTTTCTCGAAGAGGTTAAGGCCAGGATCGCCCAGCGGTTGACCCAGGAGGGGGTTGACTTCGTCCGCATCGAGGGGCGCATCAAGCGACTCTACAGCATTCATCTCAAACTCAAGCGCCAAAAGATTTCCCTCGATAAAGTCTACGACCTGGCCGCGATTCGGATAATCACGCAAGAAGAGAAGGACTGTTATTTCGCGCTCGGCGTGATGCACAAGTACTGGAAGCCCTTCCACGACCGGATAAAGGATTTCATCGCCATGCCGCGCGAAAACGGCTACCGGTCGCTGCACACCTCGGTCGTCGGCGAGGAGGGCTATCATTTCGAGGTTCAGATCCGCACCGAGGAGATGCACCGCATAGCCGAAGAGGGCATCGCCGCGCATTGGAAATACAAAGAAGGCAGGGGCAAAGACACCAGCGAAGACGACGCGATGAAGTGGCTGCGGAAGATGGCCGAGTGGCAGCAGGACGTTTCGGACGCGCGCGATTTCGTGGATTCGTTCAAGCTCGATCTCTTCCCGCGTGAGGTCCTGGCCTTCACCCCGAAGGGCAAGGTCATCCAATTGCCGCGCAACGCCACGCCCATAGACTTCGCCTACGCCATTCACACCCAGGTCGGCGACCAGTGCGTCGGCGCGAAAGTCAACGGCAAGATCGTCCCTTTGAAGTACCAGATTCAGAACGGCGACGTGGTGGAGATCATGACGACGCCGGGACACAGGCCGAGCCGTGACTGGCTCAATTTCGTCGCCACCTCGAAGGCGCGCAGCAAGATCAAGCACTGGGTCGCCGAGCGCCAGCGCGCCGAGTCGGTAGAGGTCGGGCGTAAGATTTTTGAGAAAGAGGCGGCCAAGCTGCGGCTGAAAACCAAACAGGTGTTGGAAGATCCGCAGCTCGCGAAGTTTCTCAACGACAACGGCTACGCAAAAATCGACGACATGTTCGCGGCCGTGGGCTACGGCAAGTTGATGGCCCGCACCGTCCTGGCGCGCTTCGTCAAGGCCGAAGACCTGGCCGAGATCGAGCAGACGAAGACGTCGAAGCTGCAGAAAGTGGCCGACGCCGTTAAACGCGCGTTGCGGATGGGCGACGAGCGCATTCTGATCAAAGGCGTCGACGACGTGCTGGTCTACCGCGCGCCCTGCTGCAGCCCGATTCGAGGCGAAGAGATCATCGGATACATCACGCGCGGCAAGGGTGTGGGAGTCCATGCCACACGGTGCAAGAACGCCGCAAACCTGATGGTCAACCGCGAACGGATCGTAGAGGTCGCGTGGGCGCCCAAGGGCGAAGATCCCTATGCGGTGAAGCTCTCTGTGGTGACTGAAGACCGCACTGGACAGCTCGCGGCGTTGACCAACACCATCGCCAACATCAAAACCAACATCCGCAACGCGAGCACCGATGACGAGATTCTGAACGACGGGACACGAAGGATAGACCTGACCGTGGACGTCAACGATTTGCAGCACCTGGAGCGCGTGGTCAACGCCCTGAAAGGAGTCGAAGGCGTGATCGAAGTCGAACGCCTCAACGTCGCGGCCTTCGTCGCCTAGGGCGGTTTTTATTTGGTATACGGGCTTTGTAGCCCACATTTTAGATGAAAAACGCCCTAAATAAAATTTTTATGCTGAAATGACGCGGTGGACTGTCTTTTAACCAACCGCCTTTTCGAGTAGAATCCCGCCCTACTTTCGCAATCCCGATCGAACTATCAGGCGGAAAATCAAAAGATGGAGAGCATACAAACCGACCGCGCGCCGCAAGCCATTGGCCCATATTCACAAGCGATCAAGGCAAATGGTTTCATCTTCGCCTCGGGGCAGATTCCTCTCGACCCGGCCACTATGCGAATCGTCGAAGGCGGTATTGAGGAACAGACCGGGCGGGTGTTGGATAATTTGAAGGCCGTTCTCGAAGCCGCCGGGTCGTCACTCGACCGCGTGGTCAAAACGACGGTCTATCTCGCCGACATGGGCGAATTCGCGGCCATGAATGAGATATATGCCAGATATTTCGGCGCGACCAAACCGGCGAGAGCCACGGTGCAGGTCGCGCGGCTGCCGCGCGACGTCAAGGTGGAAATTGACGTCGTCGCGTTGGTATGACGCTTTACCATGAAACAATGAAAAGATCGGGAGTGGGGAGTGGGGAATCGGGAATGGGGAATAAGGAAGTTATTTCCCATCCCCACTCCCCACTCCCCACTCCCCACTCCCGATCTTCTTCTGAGGAGCAAAAAAACAGTGCGAAAAATTTTGTTGCCAACAATCATTCTGTCACTCTCATTTTTGGCGTTGTCGTGCGGCGAGGCGAATAGCTCCGCCGGGGCCGGCGGAGGCGATGAGGTCGCCGCCACCGTCAACGGCGCGAAGATCCTGATCAAAGACATCGACCGCGTGATCGCGCAGCAATTGGGCGGGCAGGAAGGCCAGCTCTCCCAGGTCGAGCAGGGCGCGGCCCGAATACAGGCGCTGGACAGTCTGATCACGCAGGAAGCGCTTTACCAGCAGGCGCAGAAAGAAAGCATCGTGCCCAGCGAAGATGAGATCAAGAGATTCATCCAGAGCACCAAGGTCGAGAAGGGGCTTACCGAAGAGGCGTTCGTGAAAGAGCTGCAGAGGACCAATCAAACCGAAGATCAGTTCCGCGACTCCATCAAGAAGCAGCTCTCGATCAATAAGCTTTACGAGAAGGCTCAGACTCAGCTCAAAGTGCAGGATCGCGAGATCGCCGACATATTCAACGCCAACCCGAAACGGTTTTCGATTCAGCCTGGCGTGGCGCTTTCAGACATCGTCATTGACCCGTCGGACAACGGCGCCAAATTCGACGCCAAGGGAGACACCCAGGCCGAACAGCGCATTCGCGACATCAAGACGCGGCTCGACAAGGGCGCCGATTTCGCCACCATCGCGCGCCAATTCTCCGAACACCAGAGCGCGTATCAAGCCGGCGACATCGGCTTCCTTCCCAGGTCGGAATTCGCCAGCGCGTTGCCGCAGCAGATGGGGTTACCCGGCGCGGTCGGTGACAAGCTTTACACGATGGAGCCGGGCGACGTCACCGAGCCGCTAAAGGATTCGGCCGGGCGCTGGCACATTCTCAAGGTCACGGGCAAGCAGTCTGAAACTCGGGATCGCAATATGGACGATCCGAGCGTAAGAAAAGAGATTCAGGACGCGATCCTGGGACAGCGGAAACAGGTCCTTGACGCGGCGATTCAGGCCCGCGCGCGCGACGAGGCCAAGATCGAGAATTTCCTGGCCAGGCGCATGCTCGAAAACCCGAACAGCTTCGGCGTGCTGCGCCCAACCTCGGCGAACACGGGCGCTGCAAGCGCAAGTCCGTCCCCGACCGCAGAGGCGCAGAAGTAGTGGCGACCAGGCGACGGGGCGACTAGGCGACTGGGCGATGGAGAGAATCGGAGCCATTTCCATTCCCCCC
>DATEMG010000303.1:0-12574 GCA_035275805.1 Blastocatellia bacterium | reverse complement strand
GCCGTCGAAGGGATGCGCGACGTGGCTATACCCGCGCCGGACGCCCGCGCCGGAAGCTACCCGCACGAAATGTCTGGCGGGATGCGACAGCGCGTGATGATCGCCATGGCGCTGGCTTGCGACCCGAAGCTCCTGATCGCGGACGAGCCCACTACGGCGCTCGACGTGACGATCCAGGCGCAGATTCTGGAGCTGCTGACCGAGTTGCGCGAGAAACGTAATCTGGCTTTGCTGTTGATCACCCATGACCTCGGAGTGGTCGCGGAGACTTCCGACCGGGTCGCGGTGATGTACGCGGGCAAGATCGTCGAAGAGGCCTCGGCGCGCGAATTGTTCAACCGCCCGCGTCATCCTTACACCGAAGGGCTGTTGCGCGCCGTTCCGCGCGTCGACGAATCGACTGCCGAAAAGAAACGGCGGCTGCGCACGATCGAGGGCGTCGTGCCGAACCCGTTGAACCTGCCGCCGGGGTGCCGGTTCGCGCCGCGATGCGAACACGTTCGTGACAAGTGCCGGGAAGGCGAAATACCCCTGATCGATATGGGCGCGGGCCATTCGTCGCGCTGTATTCGAGTTCACGAGATATATCAAAGCAAATCGAAATGACGAATCAGCCATTGGTTGAAATCATAGACCTCAAGAAACATTTTCCAGTCTCTCACAAGCAAGTCGTTCGCGCCGTCGATGGCGTTTCGTTCACGATCAATCGAGGCGAGACCCTGGGATTGGTCGGCGAATCGGGCTGCGGCAAAACAACGGTGGGCCGCTGCATCCTGCGTTTGATCGAACCAACCTCGGGCGAAATCCGTTTTGACGGGCGTGGTTTGTTAAATCTGGACCGGGGCGAGATGCGGTCGCTCCGACGCCGCATGCAGATAATCTTTCAAGACCCGTATTCATCGCTCAATCCGCGAATGAAAGTCGGCTCGATCATCTCCGAACCGCTCGAAATTCACCGCGTCGGCGACCGGCGGGAGCGAAAAGACCGCGTCGCCGAACTGCTCCGAGTGGTAGGCCTCGATCCCGATTACGCCAGCCGCTACCCGCATCAGTTCAGCGGCGGCCAGCGCCAGCGCATAGGCATTGCGCGCGCCCTGGCGCTGAACCCGGACTTCATCGTGGCCGACGAGCCGGTCTCTGCGCTCGACGTCTCGGTGCAGGCTCAGGTGGTCAACCTGATGCAGGATTTACAGGAGCGGTTCGGGCTAACCTACCTGTTCATCTCGCACGGGCTGGCTGTAGTCAAACACATTTCGACGCGCGTCGGCGTGATGTACCTGGGCAAACTCGTCGAACTCGCGCCGGCGCATGAGATATACGCGAACCCTCTGCATCCATACACGCAGGCGCTGCTCCGGGCGATTCCGATCCCCGACCCGGAGGCAAAGCGGAGGGCGGCGCAAAGATTGGGAGGCGACGTGCCCAACCCTATCGCGCCGCCATCCGGGTGCCGCTTTCATACTCGCTGCCCGCACGCGGGAGACAGGTGCGGCGCCGAAGAGCCGGAACTCGTGGAAGTTTCGCCGGGCCATTTTGTGTCGTGTTTTCTTCACCCACAGGTTGTACAATCTCCGCGCCTTTAAAAACACTCACAGACGTTCCTTCGCCTCGCCGCCGAAGGGAGGCGCGGATCGAAACTCGGATATCAGTAGTCAGTTGCTTGTTATTAGATCAGTTTGCGATTGCATATACGGGAAGCTTCGCTGGATCAGTACGCCGTATATTGATTTGCAATCCGATCTAACGTCCAAACTTCCAACCCTTTCAAGGAGGTCTTATGAATCCTGAACTGAGCTACGGCGAAAAACCCGCGGGCGCGGAAGCCGCTCCACAGAATTTCTTTTCCCGCCTGATCGGCGTTTATTTCTCCCCTGGCGAAACCTTTGCGGGAATGGCGCCAGCGCCCCGCGCGCTTGTGCCGATAATAGTCTTCGTGCTGTTCACCGTAATTAGCGCCACTGCTATCACCAGCCGCATGCCTATGGACAAGATCAATGAAGACCGAATCCAACGGCAAATTGCGTCGGGGCGGATCAACGAAGAGCAGGCCGAGCAGCAGCGGGTGGCAATGAGCAAATTCGCGCCCTTCATGAAGTACGTAATTCCGATTGGCGCCGCAGTTTCGGCTATCGTAATGGTGTTCGCATTTGCGGGTCTTGCCAAATTGGTGAGCATGATGATGGGCATAGAGAATAAATACATGCCTCTGGTATCAGTCACGACCTACACATTGCTCGCCATCGCAATCGCCACAACAGCGATTTTCGCGATTCTGCTCTTCATTAAACCTCTTGACGAATTCGATTGGGACAACCCCATCGGATCGAATCTTGCCGCATTGCTTGCTGCGCTCGGGGTCGGGGGCTTGCCGAGGTTCGTAACAGTTTTACTCAGCTTTGTGGATGTGTTCTACATTTGGAAGGTAGTTTTGATCGCGATTGGCTGCGCGGCTGTCTCACGAAAACTGAAAACATCTTCGGCTATTGTCTACGCTGGTTTAGTGGCGTCAGTGATTGCGCTGATTTTCGCCTCATTTGGGGCTATATTTGGGGGATGACCAATCAGGAGATCGCCGACGTCTTCCGCCGCCTCGCCGATTTGATGGAACTCGGCGAAGACAACCCGTTCAAGATCCGCGCCTACCGCGCGGCTGCCGAGACCATCGAAGACACAACGACGCCGCTCGCCGATATGGTCTCGGAAGGCGGCGTCGCGCGTTTGCGAGAGTTGCCCGGCGTCGGCGAAGCCATCAGCAAGAAGGTTGTCGAACTGCTAGAAACCGGCACGTTCAAAGCCTACGAGGACGTCAAGGCGAAGATTCCTGAAACGACGCTCGACCTGCTCAAGGTCGAAGGAGTCGGTTTGAAGACATTGCAGCTTCTCTACCATCGATTCCAGATCAATAATCTCGACGATTTCGCGAAGTTCGTCGAAGGCGGAGGACTTTCGAGCGTCCCGCGCCTCGGCGAAAAGACGCAAGACCGCATCCGCGCGTCATTGAGGGAGCTATTGAATAAGTGAGGTGAAAGATTTGCGGGAAGCGCCATTGTTCATTGTTCATTTGTCATTTGATATTTGTCATTGCCGGAGAGCGTCAGTTAATGCCCAATGAGCATCCGGCGATTTTCTGGCAATGACAAATATCAAATGAACAATGAACAATGGCAAGAGATTACGCCTCAGAATTTTTGCCTGCGCGCTTACACGGCTCCTACCGGCTCTCGCCCCTTCGACGCGACGGCGTCAGACCTTCCCTCCCGCTTGAAGAATCCTTGTAGCAGATCGATGGGGACCGGGAAGACGACGGTCGTGTTTCTCTCCACGCCGATTTCGGTCAGCGTTTGCAGGTAGCGCAATTGGAGGGCGACGGGTTCGGCCGCGATGGTGTTCGCCGCATGGACCAACTTCTCGGCGGCCTGATATTCGCCTTCGGCGTGGATGATCTTGGCGCGCTTCTCGCGTTCGGCCTCGGCCTGGCGCGACATTGCGCGCCGCATCTCCTGCGGCAGATCGACAGCTTTGATTTCGACCAGCGAGACCTTGATGCCCCACTGGTCTGTGTGGCGGTCGAGTATCTCCTGCAGCCGCACGTTCAACTTCTCACGCGCCGACAGCAACTCGTCCAATTCGGCCTCGCCCAGCACGGAGCGCAGAGTAGTCTGGGCCAATTGCGAAGTGGCGTATAGATAATCCTTGACTTCGTTTATGGCGAGGCGCGGCTCCAGCACGCGGAAGTAGACCACGGCGTTGACCGAGACCGTGACGTTGTCGCGCGTGATCACGTCCTGCGGCGGCACGTCCATCGCCACCGTTCGCAAATCGACGCGAACCAGGCGGTCGATCGGGCGAAAGACCAGGATCAGCCCCGGCCCTTTGGCTTCCGGCAGCAGGCGCCCCAGACGAAAAATCACGCCGCGCTCGTATTCGGGAATGACGTTGATCACGCTGAAGATGTAAAGCAGGAGGATTACGATCGTTATGACGGGGAGCGGCAAGAAATCCAACATGACTATTCTCCTTTTCTGTAGAATTCAAGAAAAAGAGTTTTAGCCACGAATGGACACGAATGAACACGAGTCTGCGGTTGATCGGCGATTCTCACGGCTTCTTTCATTCGTGCTCATTCGTGTCCATTCGTGGCTAAGAACACTTTCTTGAGAGCTATTTATCGCTCATCAATTGCGGAGGCTTGTTTAGGCGCAATCCCTGTGTCTCTCTCCGCCAGGTCAACGTAAAGCATCAGCCCCTCCACGCCGACGACGCGTACGTTCTCGCCCGCCGCTATCTTCGTTTGCGAGCGCGCCCGCCACAGTTCGCCGCGCACGAAGACGCGGCCTTCGGGTTCGATCGCAGTCTCGGCCCGTCCTTTCAATCCGATCATCCCGGCCAATCCCGTGGCGACTCTGGTGTGGCGAGCGCGCAGCGCCAGCCTGACCATGACTATCAGAATCAGCGCGAACGGGATGACCACCGCAAGCACAAGGCCGAGCGGCAGTCTCATCTCGGGGTTCGGAACGTCGATCAGAATGAGCGACCCGATCACCGCCGCCACGACGCCGCCCAACCCCAATAGGCCGAAGCCCTGAACTTTCGCCTCCAGCACGAAGAGCCCCAGCGCGACGACGATCAGCAGCGCGCCGGTCACGTTGATCGGCAACATGTGAAAGCCGTAGAGCGCCAGCACCATCGCCAGCGCGCCTACCACGCCGGGCGCGATAATGCCCGGATGTTGAAACTCGAAATAGACGCAGAGCATGCCGATGGCGAAAAGCACGAAGGCGATGCGCGGGTCGGCCAGCCACATCAGCAGGCGCTGCCTGAAGGTCGGAATGATGGGCGTCAGTTTTTCATTAGCTGTTTGCAGAACCTTCCGGCTGCCGTCGAAGCGCGTCACGGCGCGCCCGTTCAGTTGCGCGAGCAAATCCCACTCGTCGCGCGCGACGAGATCAATTAGGTGTTTATCCAGCGCTTCGCGTTCGGTAAACGAGCGGCTTTCACGGATCGTAGATTCGGCCGCCTGCGGGTCGCGGTTGCGCTTTTCGGCCAGGCTGCGGACGTAGGCCGCCGCGTCGTTGACGACCTTTTCAGCCATGGTTTTGCTCATCTCCCCGCCGCCGATTAGAACCGGATGAGCCGCGCCGGTCGCAGTGCCAGGCGCCATCGCCGCGACGTCGGCGGAAATTAGTATGACGAATCCGGCTGAGGCGGCGTGCGCGCCGCTCGGAGCGACGTAGACGATAACAGGAGCGCGCGATAAGATGATGCGCGAGACGATCTCGCGCATCGAAGTCTCCAATCCGCCAGGCGTGTTGATGGTGATTATGAGGGCCGAAGCGTTGTCGCGCTCGGCGCGCGCGATGGCCGACGCGACGACTTCCGCGCTCGCCGGCGTGATCTGGTCGTCCAGCTTGATGTTGAGGACATCCGCCCTCGCGCCAGTATTGGCGGCGAACATTAATAACCAGAGCGCCGCCGCAGTGATCGTTTTATGGCCCCATGCGTTCATATGACATAGCGCCCGCTCATAAAGCTTGGGATTGACAACGTCAGTTTAACACAATGAAGAGTTGGAACAGATCGAATTGGGCCGGCCTCGCGCCGAACGGCGTCGGCCAGGTGAAGCCCAACCATTACCTCGAAATGGCGAAGGTCATCTGGCGCAACCGCGATCAATTGCCATTCGCATGGCGAATCCTGACGCGCGGTGTCTGCGACGGCTGCGCGCTGGGGACGGCCGGCGTCCGCGATTTCACGATGGACGGCGTACACCTGTGCATGGTTCGCCTCGAATTGATGCGGTTGAACACCGGCCCGGCGCTGGACGTGAGGAGACTGGAGGACGCCGGCGAGCTTGCCAGGATGACGGCGGCGGAATTGCGCGAGCTCGGGCGATTGCCTTACCCGATGCTGCGGCGGAGGGGCGAGAAGGGATTTTCGCGCGTCACTTGGGACGAGGCGATGAATATCGCGGCGTTTCGCGCAGCCACGACCGAGCCGCGGCGGATGGCCTTTTACCTGACTTCGCGGGGACTGACGAACGAGGCCTACTATGTCGCGCAGAAGGTCGCGCGATTCCTGGGGACGAACAACGTTGATAATTCCGCCCGCATCTGCCACGCCCCTTCGACAGTAGCGCTGAAACAGGCGATCGGGGCGGCGGCTTCGACCTGTTCATACAAAGACTGGATCGGCGCCGACCTGCTCGTCTTCTGGGGCAGCAACACGCCGAACAACCAGCCGGTGACGACCAAGTATATCTACTACGCCAAACAGCAAGGCGCGCGCGTAGCCGTCATCAATCCTTACCGCGAGCCGGGGCTGGAGCGCTATTGGATTCCTTCAGTCACCGAGAGCGCGTTGTTCGGGACGAAGATCGCAGACGACTTCTTCCAGGTTCACACTGGCGGCGACAAGGCGTTCATCGCGGGCGCGATCAAACATTTGGTCGAACAGGGGTGGACGAACGACTCGTTCATCAAACAATACACGAGCGGGTTTGATGAATTGAAAGCGAGGCTCGGCGGCTATTCCTGGGAACTGCTCGAAGCCGCGTCGGGCGCGAGCCGCGACGAAATGTCGAGGTTTGCGCGAATGCTCGGCGAAGCCGGGACGGCGGTCTTCGTCTGGTCAATGGGGATCACTCAGCGTCGCGACGGCGTCGCGAACGTGCGCGCGATTGTCGATCTGGCGTTGGCGCGGGGGTTCATCGGGCAGCCGAAGTCGGGATTGATGCCGATCCGCGGCCATTCGGGCGTGCAGGGCGGCGCCGAGGTCGGCTGTGTTCCCAATCAATTTCCCGGCGGCATCGCGGTCAACGAAGAAGGCGCGGGCCGAATGCGTGAGCTATGGGGATTCGACGTCCCGGCGCATCGCGGGTTGAACGCCGTCGAAATGATCGAAGCGGCGCATGACGGGCGCATCGACTGGTTTTACGTCAGCGGCGGAAACTTCCTCGAGACGCTGCCCGAACCTGATTTCGTTCGCGAGGCGATTGAACGCGCGCCGGCGCGAATACATCAGGACATAGTTCTCAGCCCGCAGATGTTCGTCGAGCCGAACGACGTGGTTCTGCTGCTGCCCGCGCAGACGCGCTACGAACAGCGCGGCGGCGGGACCGAAACCACGACCGAGCGCCGAATACTTTTCAGCCCGGAAATCCCCGGCCGCCGCATCGGTGAGGCGAAGGCCGAATGGGAAATCCCGATGCTGATCGCTGAGCGCGCGCGGCCCGAATTCGCGCATTTGATTCACTTCAACGACGCTCAGTCGATCCGCGACGAGATCGCGCGCGCCGCGCCGGCCTATGACGGCATTCAAAATCTGAGGCGGACCGGCGACCAGACGCAGTGGGGCGGCGAGCGATTGTGCGAGACCCGGGACGCCGGCGGACGGATCACGCCGAATTTTGCGACGCCGGATGGCCGAGCGACATTTTCGGTTATCGAAATTGATTCGCCAGTGAACGACGGTAAGTTGAGGCTCTCGACTCGACGCGGCAAACAGTTCAACAGCATCGTCCAACGCGACCGCGACCCTCTCAACGGCGCGAGGCGCGACGACGTGTTGATGAACGAGGATGACGCGCAGAGGCTGGGCTTGCAAGAAGGCGACGCGATCATCGTTCGTAGCGAAGTCGGCGCCTTGCGCGGCCATTGCCGCATCGCCCCGATAGCCGCCGGCAACGTCCAGGTCCATTGGCCTGAGGGTAACGCGCTCGTCAAACGCGGCGTCCGCGATCCAGAATGCGGCATCCCGGATTACAACGCGATGGTCGAGATTGAGCGTGTCAACTGAATTGAGACATCCGGCGCATTGAATGAACCTGCGAAATCTGGATGACGGTGTTCAGACCCCGCTTTATCCGAACTGGTTCAACGCCAATTTGGTCGCCGCGAAACAGAAGGCGGCGCTGGAATAGTGGGGAAAATGCGTAAGCCCATAACTCAATGCATTGCTAACTAAATTATCAAACACTACTGAAACGACGAATCAGTACCGCGAGCGGTAGCGAGCGTCCGTTAGCCAAAGCCGCGCTCGCTACCGCTCGCGGTACTGATCCAGTCGATGCCTTACAAAACAATTTAGTTAGCAAAGCGCTCACTAAACCTGCAAGAGGATACTCGATGCCAAATAAAGACGATGCAACTGCTGACCTCCGCGCCGCCGAACAATCCGTCGAAGCGCACAGCGCGGTCTTCAAAAAAGAACTCGGGCTCGCGGACCTCGTACTCACCCAGATCCTTTACATCGTCGGGCTTAGCTGGGTCGGCACGGCGGCGGCGAAACTGGGGCCGTCGCACATAACCTTCTGGCTGCTGGCGATCTTGTTATTTTACATTCCGTCGGCGGTCGTGGTGATCTATCTCAATCGGCGGATGCCGCTCGAAGGCGGGTTGTACCAGTGGGCCAAGCTCGGTTTCAACGAATTCACCGGCTTCATGGTTGCGTGGAACCTCTGGCTCTTCGTTATAGTGCTCACGTCGGAGATAGGCTTGCAGGTGGCGACCTATCTGTCTTACGCGTTGGGGCCGAACGCGGCCTGGCTGGCTGGGAGCAAGTGGTTCATTACGGTCGCGAGTTTCGTGATCATCGGGGCGCTGGTCGTAATTTCTACAATCGGTTTGGGCGTGGGCAAATGGGTGCACAATGCGGGCGCCGTGATGATGATCGTTATCTTCACTGCGCTTCTCGCATTGCCAATCCTGAATTGGTTGCGCGGTTCGATCACGGAATATCGCCCGCTTGCGGTGGCCGCGCCGGCGTTTACGCTCTTGAGCCTGAACATCCTGGGCAAACTCGGTTTTGGAGCGCTGGGCGGGTTCGAGTACGTAGCCATTCTGGCAGGCGAATGCCGCGACCCTGTGCGAACGATCAACCGCTCGGTGATTATCGCCGCGCCGATCATCGCCGTGATGTTCATCCTGGGGACGAGTTCAGTGCTGGCTTTAGTGCCCCCTGACAAAATTGATCTGATCGGCCCGATCCCGCAGGTCTTGAGCATCGGCTCGCGCCCGTTCGGCATCGCCGCGAGCGTCGTGCCCGTCGCGATTCTGATGGTGATGTGCATGCGGATGGCGCAGGCGAGCGTCAATTTTACGGCCAACACGCGGCTGCCGATGGTCGCGGGATGGGATCATCTGTTGCCGGTATGGTTCACGAAGCTGCACGCAAAATACCGGACGCCGGTCAACTCGATCCTCTTTGTCGGCGCAATAATGCTCGCCGTGGGGCTGGCGGGCATTGTCGGCGTCGGAGAGCAGGAAGCCTTCCAGTTGTTGCAGAACGCTGCGGGAAGCTTTTACGCAATCACTTATCTGGTTATGTTCGCCATCCCGATCGTCGGTTTGCGTGGCGTCAAGCCTCGTCCGCCGCTCTGGCTTAAGATAGCCGCAGGTTCCGGCTTTTTGATGACGGCGCTCTACGTCAGGTTCTCGGTGATCCCGATTGTAGAAGTGGAGAGCCAGTCGACTTTCACGGCCAAGGTCGGCGGCGTCATCATCGCGGCCAACGTCATCGGCGCGGCAATCTTTATGTTCGCCGAAAAGAGACGGAAGAAAATGCGCGCTGACGCAATGATCGCGCCTGCTGATTGACTGCCTCTTCAATTGTCACGCCTTGTGACCTTAACTATAATCCGCATCCAACCATGGAACTCTTCAGCATCGGTCACAGCAACGCTGATATCAACGCCTTTATAGACTTACTCCGGCGCTACGATATAGCCGCGCTCGCCGACGCGCGCAGCCAGCCTTACAGCCGCTACAATCAGCATTTCAGCCGCGAGAGCTTGAAACATTCTCTCGAAGAAGCCGGGATCGAATACTTTTATCTGGGCAAGGAAATTGGCGGGCGGCCCGAGGACCCTGCGTTCTACATTCAAAACGGCAAGGTCGATTACGATCTGGTCGCGCAATCATCAATATATCTGACCGGAATCGAGCGGCTGCTGTCGCTGGCGTCCGATCGCCGCGTGGCGTTCATGTGCGCCGAGGCCGATTACAGAAGCTGCCACCGTTATTGGCTGATCACCCGCACGCTCACCCTACGCGGAGTCGGGGTTCGACACATTCTGCATTCAGGCGACGAGGTAACTTCGGATGCTTCTGAGTTCGAACAGGCCCAACCGAGTCTCTTTGCTTAGATGGGATCTCAAATCGGTTTATGGGTTAATAGAACGCGGATAACGCCGATAGAGCGGATTGACGCTGAACGTTATTGCTTTATCCGCGATGATCCGCGCCCGTCCGCGTCATCAGCGTTCTATTGATGCGAGGAAGACCGCGAATGGTCGCGCGCGGCGTCGCCTCAATCCTGCATAAGTTCGATCACGCCATTCGGCTTCCCCAACCATTTCACTTTTATTATGGGGCGACCTGTTAGATTGGGGGCTCCCGGACTCAATTCGGGGGAGGCCTCTTCCCCCCATATCGCGCCGAGATCTGTGCGATTGTAATTAAGATTGACGGCCTGATGGAGCGCGCCGTGGTAAAAGATTCCTTCGATATAAGGCGGCTTCCGGCCAAAGACGAATACCGCATCAGGAGGGGGATTGGGAACCAGCCTCTTCAATTCCGTCTGGAATTCGCGCGAGAGGTCGCCCACCCGCCGCCAGGCCGCGACGTTGTGCGATAGTCCCAGGGTGAGAAGCAGGATCAACGCGAGCTTCAATGCCTTTCGCGGCGCCGCCCGTTCTATGCCGGAAAGCATAACGGACAGGAGAATAGCCAATCCCACCGAGCTTAGATAAAGAACTCTGGAATTGGTCAGGCCGGGACCGATCAAAGTCAGGAAATGGGCCGGAAGGTATCCGATCAGTATCCAGGTGAGGCAAAAACGAACGCCTCCTCTACTTGATTGCGACGGTTTATAAAACAAGGCGAGAGCTATCAGCGCCGCGGCGGCCAATGATGCGAAGACGGCGGCCCAGGCGACGTTCGGCGCGTACCAATTGAAACCGAGCAATAGTTGCGAAGGCGCCTGCAAGAACAAACCTTCTATCGTTTTGAATCCCAGGTTGTACGCGGCGGAATTCCCATTCCGGTCCGCATATCCTCCGATCCCTCCGAGGGCGACCCAGCGATAACCGAATGTCGCGGCAGCCAGCAGCATAAAGCCGAGCAGCGGCCGGATCGCCGGTCTTACCCCCAGCTTCGGCGTAACGAAATATTCGAGCGAGAGGATCAGCAGCGGCGCCATAAAGGCGTTCTCCTTTGTGAGCATCGCGATAAACGTGAGGAGCAACGCCAAAATGTAGGGCCCTCGGCGCCCGGTCCGGCGGAATTTAAGATAAAGAACCATCGACCAGATGATGAGGCAAGTGGCCGTCAAATCGAATCGGGAGGCGATCCAGACCACGGCTTCCGGTTGAATAGGCAGGATCGAAAACACAAGCGATGAAACGGCGGAAGTCTCTTCGTCGAGTCCGAGACCCTTGCAGAGGAAGTAGACGCCGATGACGCTTGTCAAGTGCAGAAGCAGATTGGTGAGGTGGTACCCAAATGGCTCCTGCCCCCAGACTCTATAGTCCAAAAAAAGAGTGGCGAAACCCACAGGCCGAAAAAACATGCTGGCTTGTCCGTCCTTCGCAAGTTCCGCCAGGGTCTCAAAGATGGGCAATCGGAGTATGAAAAGATGGGCGTAATCATCGCTGATGAAATATGACGAAAGAGCCGAAGCATAGACGCTGGCGCTGAGAATCGGCGCAAGCAACAACTCCCATCGAACGCCGTTTGCCGGCGGCGGCCCCGAACGACGCTCGGATAAAGACGTCCCTCCAACTCTTCCGTGGCGCCATATCAAGGCCATGAAGAAAATCACAGAGGTGATTTTAATTACGTTCAATTTGGCTTTCGGCGTCTCGGCCAATAAGGTGAACGCCAAAAATATCAGCAATGCGGAGCCTGCCGCGACGACAATCATTTTTCGGGAATCGCGGCTCTGACCGCGTTTCACTTCACTATCGGGCGCCTGCAATAGCTTCCTCCATCAACCTCAACGAATTTTCCATGGCGTCGCGCGAGACGCCTTCGGGCGAAGAAAAAGTTTCCTCGGTTTTGCCGCTTCCTGGAGCGCCTGCGCTAATAAAATTCCCCATTGGAATATAGGGCTAACGATCGGGGCGAAAATGGTAGATGGCTGCCGTTTCCAGTTTGGGGCCAAAAATCGAAGGTGGGGCTGGAGGATAAAGTAATCGCCGCTTACCTCAGATAAAGCGTTTTCGGCTTGAACGTTCAGCCGCTCCCTCACGGTCGCGGCGCCGTACCGCGCGCGTAAGCAAGCGGCGCCTGAACATGAGAGTCGAAAAAGCTGTAAGTCGAATGCAAATGTTGGGAAACCGAGACGCGTATCCGCCTCGCTCAAAGACCCAATTGCGCAATAGAGAGCATCTTTTGCCGTCATTGCTTAACATCTCCGCTAAAGGCCGCCATCATAACTGATTGCCTCATAGAAAGGCTACAAGTCGCCCTTGCGGAATGCGCGCGAGTAAGGAAACTTCAGTCCGGGGGGAGCAAAAAGAACCACGGGGATCACTGGGAACACGGGGATGTTTAGAGCGGATTGCAGATCAATGTAC
>DATEMG010000302.1:0-8408 GCA_035275805.1 Blastocatellia bacterium | reverse complement strand
GCCATGAGTCTGGGAGGAAATAAAGTAGTGATTGCGAGCGCGGTGATGATGAACGCACAGATACGCTCGCGAGAGACGCATTGCAGCCAAGCTCTCATGACTCGTCCTTTCTTGAGTATTGGGGTTGTTGCAGTTCAGGGACGAACTCCTCTCAAAATCGCGCTTCAAAAACCGTGATCGTAGAGACGCCGATGGACGGATTATCTTGTCAGGAGTTTAGAGCGCGCCCCTTTTGCCATTGGATTTAGCGATCAAAGAGCGATAGATGAGCAAACTCGATACGGACGTATTGTTCTATGAAAGCGGTATGAAGGATCTCAGAACAGATCAACGGGATCTATAATTCGACCATCGAACTATATTGCCAATCCGCGCCCTTCCAGGAGGCAGTTTAAGGAGTCTTATACGCCGGCCATCCAGTTAAAGCGGTCAATTTCTTATGAAACGTAAAGCGAAAGAGCAGTATGATGAGATCGGAATTGATAAATGATTCGACCGTCGAACTATATCACCACCGACAGCTCTTTCCAAGCGGCTGACAATCTGTAGTCAGTCCGACGCCTGGCTCTCAGCCTAGCTCTCAGCCTAGCCCTCATCTGGGTCATCGGCGCCTCGCCCGCTCTTCACCAGATCCAAAAACGATTTGGCCGCGTGCGATAGCGACGATTCGCGCCGGTAAATGAGACGAAGAATCTTTTCGATCTTCAATCCCTTCACGGGAACCTCAATGAGTTTGCCCGACTCGATCTCACCCTGAACCACCAGCCTCGGCAGTATCGCTATGCCGGCCTCACGCATCACGAAGTCCTTGATCGTTTCGAGCGTGGACAGTTCGATGCAGATGTTGAGCGGGGTGTGATTTTGGGCGAACAACTCGAAGATGCGCGCGCGCGAGGGCGTCTTTACATTGTGTGCGACGAACTGTTCTTCGCCCAGTTCTTTCACCACCACCTGTTTACGCCCGGCCAGGCGGTGCTCAGGCGGAACGACCAGGACGAGTTCGTCGCGGTGAACCTCGAGTGATTGCAGCGCCGGGTTCATAGGGTCGTAAGAAAGAAATCCGAAATCCAGGTTGCGTTCCACGACCTCGAGCGGGATTTTTTCAGAGATGTTACGGAAGACTTCGATCTTAATCTGCGGGTGGCGCTTGCGGTATTCAAGCAGCAGCGCGGGCAGCACGTAAAATGAAGTGCTCTCGTTCGCGCCGATGGTCAGCCGCCCGCGGAACATCCCGCGCAACTCGCCGATCGCTTCCCTAGCCTCATCGCGCAGGTTGATCATCTTTTGCGCGTAGGAATAGAGAATCCTCCCGGCCTCGGTCAGCGTTCCTGATTTGCTGCTGCGGTCGAACAGAGTCTCGCCCAGGTCTTCCTCCAGCCGCTTGATCGCGATGCTCAAGGCAGGCTGCGTCCGCAACATCTTTTCAGCCGCTCGGGAAAAGCTTTTCTCGTCGGCTATGCGCAGAAAAATTTCCAGTTGCGCCAGGTCCACTTCTATCTCCTCTGAAAATTGGTTCGTAGTCCCGCCTTTAGGCGGAAGCGTCATCAGCAGACCCATTCTATGACGTCAAACGCCTCCAGCCCAGGCAGTTTGCTCTACTCTCGCGCCGCGATTTTAATTCTTTCAAGGCGCCGCGCGCTGCGGCGTGACCGACCCCCCTATAAATCTTGCTTATTAAAACGTAAATATTATAAACTTTGCAAGCCCTCCGGGCTGGGCTATGATGCCTGAACTTTACGGGCGGAAGTCCACACTTCACTTGTTGGTTTTCCCTGAGTGAAATTTTCGAGAACCTATTTAAGATAAGGAGAGACGCGAATGAGCGAACGGGTAGCTATATTCGACACGACGTTGCGCGACGGCGAGCAGTCGCCGGGATGCAGCATGAACCTGGAAGAGAAATTGAGGATGGCGCGGCAGCTCGACGCGCTAGGCGTGGACGTCATCGAAGCCGGGTTTCCCATCGCCTCAGACGACGACTTCGCGGCGGTGCGCGAAGTGGCGAAGACCTGCCGTCGCCCGATCATTGCGGCGCTGTGTCGAACCACTTCCGAAGACATAGAGCGCGCATGGGAGGCGCTCTCATACGCCGCGCGCCCGCGCATCCATACCTTCGTCGCCACGTCCGACATTCACCTGCAATACAAACTGCAGAAGAACCGCGAAGAAGTATTGGAGATGGCCTGCAAGGCCGTGCGTCTGGCGAAGGGTTTCACCGACGACGTCGAATTCTCGGCCGAAGACGCGACGCGCAGCGACCTGGACTATCTCTGTGAGATCATCGCCGCGGTGATCGACGAAGGCGCGACGGTCGTCAACATACCCGACACGGTCGGCTACACGATCCCTTCCGAATACACGCATATCATTCAAACGCTCAAAACGCGCGTGCCCAACATCGATCGCGCGACGATCAGCGTGCACTGCCACAACGACCTGGGGTTGGCCGTCGCCAACTCTCTGGCCGCAGTCGCCGCCGGGGCGCGCCAGATCGAATGCACCGTCAACGGCATCGGCGAGCGCGCCGGCAACGCCTCGCTCGAAGAGATAGTGATGGCGCTGCGCGTGCGCAAAGACCTGATGCCTTATGAATACGCCGTGACGACAGAAGAGCTTTTCCGTTCGAGCCAGACGCTCTCGAACATCACCGGCGTGATGGTGCAGCCCAACAAGGCCGTCGTCGGCAAAAACGCGTTCGCGCACGAAGCGGGCATACACCAGCACGGAGTGCTGAAAAACCGCATCACCTACGAGATCATGACGCCCGAATCGGTCGGCGTGAAAACCAACAGCATTGTGCTGGGCAAACACTCGGGACGCCACGCGCTCAACAAGAAATACGAGGAGATGGGCTACACGCTTTCGCGCCCCGAACTAGACAAGGCCTATAAGCTCTTCACCAAACTGGCCGACCAGAAGAAAGAGATTTTCGAAGAGGACCTGATGGCGATCCTTCACGACGGCATCGCTCAGATTCCCGAACGGTTCAAACTGCGCGCCGTCCAGGCCACGGCGGGCACTTCGACGCTGGCCACGGCCCTGGTGACGCTAGCCGACACCGAGACCGAAGCAAGCGGGACGCAGACCGCCGCCGGCGACGGCCCGGTAAACGCCATCTACGAGGCGATTGACAAGATCACCGGATTGAAAGGCGACCTGATCGATTACACCGTGCGTTCGATCACGCGCGGCGCCGACGCCGTCGGCGAGGTCTTCATCCACGTAGAATTCGACGGCGTGTCGTACACCGGCAAGGCCGCAAGCACCGACATCGTCGACGCCAGCGCGCGCGCATACTTGAACGCCGTCAACAAGGCTCTCTATGCGAAGGAGAGAAAGAGACTGACAGAGGCCGAAGCTCTAAGCGCAAAGGTCGGCGATTAAAGGTTCGGCTCGCATCAACCCGCAGTCGTCAAATGGAAGGACCGGGGCCACTTTTAGTCTACATTGCCGGCCTGGACGGCACAGGCGAGTTATTTTACAAACAGGCGCCCGCGCTGGCCTGTTCTTACCGCGTCGTGACGTTCCGGCTGCGCGAACAGGGCCGATTCACCTACGACGACCTGACTGAAGACGTGGCGGCCGTCATCGGAAAGGCCGGCGAGTCGCGCGCTACCGTCGTCGGCGAGTCTTTCGGCGGTACGATCGCGATGCAGCTTGCGATTCGCTTCCCGGAGATGGTCGAGCGGCTGGTGGTCGTGAACTCTTTTCCGCGGTTCCGCCCGCGCTGGAAGATCAAGATTGCGGCGGCGTTCGCTCCGATTGTTCCGCCGCAACTCACATGGTTTTTGCGACGCGGGGCGAACCTGCTCGGGCTGATGCAGGACGGCGTGAGCGCCGAAGATCGCCGCCGATTCTTTCAAGCCGTGCGCGGCGTGAAGCATGAAGGTTACGCGCGCCGCCTGCGCCTGATCGCGGAGCTGGACATTGAAAATCGCCTGTCGGAGATTCGAGCGCCGGCGCTGTTCATTGCGGGCGCAAAAGATTACCTGGTCAACTCTGTCCGGGAAGCTCGACTGATGGCGGCGCGCGCTCCCGTCGCCGATGTAAAGATTATTGACGGAGCGGGCCATGCCTGCCTGCTCGGAAACAAAGTCATACTGGCCGACCTGCTGGCCGAATGGGTCGCGCAAAGCAGACGGCCATTTGAGGAATAACCGTTATGGGAATGACAATCACTGAAAAAATCCTCGCCGCGCACAGCGGGCGCGATTCGGTTGCGCAGGGCGAGATCGTCAACGCTAAGATCGACCTGATCGTCGCGCACGACGTAACCACGCCGCCCGCCGTGCAGATGCTCAAAAAGCTGGGCATCAACAAAGTCTTCGACCCGACGAAGATCCTGGTCACGCCCGACCACTTCGTCCCGAACAAGGACATCAAGAGCGCCGAACTCGCCAAACAGTTGCGCGAGTGGCGCGAAGAGCAAGGCATCACACGCTATTACGAGATCGGCAATCACGGCATCTGCCACGCCATCGCGCCCGAACAGGGACACGTGCTGCCCGGAATGACCGTCGTCTGCGGCGATTCGCACACGACAACGATGGGCGCGCTCGGGACTTTCGCTTCGGGCATCGGCTCGACCGACCTGGCCGCCGCGCTCGCCACCGGCGAACTCTGGTTCAAAGTCCCCGAATCAATGCTCTTTGAACTGAAAGGTTCGCTGCCATTCGGCGTATATTCAAAAGACATCATTCTTTACATCATCTCGAAAATCGGCGTGGACGGCGCGCGCTACCAGGCGATGGAATATTGCGGCGACGGGCTGAAGAGCCTGACGATGGAAGCGCGCTTCACGATCACCAACATGGCCATCGAGGCGGGCGGCAAGAGCGGCATTATGCCCGCCGACGAAGTCGCCGAAGCATACGTCAAGGCGCGGAGCAACGAGTCGTATACGATCTACAATTCGGACGACGACGCGGTCTACTCCGAAAGATTCACTATCAATTTGGACGAGTTGGAACCGATCGTCGCGCTGCCTGACCTGCCGTCGAATGGGCGCTTCATCGGCGATGTCGCGCGCGAAAAGATGGATCAGGTCTACATCGGCTCATGCACCAACGGCCGTATCGAAGACTTGCGCATCGCCGCGCAAATCTTCAAGGGCAACAAGGTGGCCGCCGGCACGCGCGCCATCGTCGTCCCGGCGACGACCGAAATCTGGAAGACCGCGATGCGCGAAGGGCTGCTCGAAATCTTCGCCGACGCCGGATGCGTCGTCTCGACCGCGACCTGCGGCGCCTGCCTCGGCGGATTCATGGGCGTTCTCGGCGCGGATGAGAAATGCCTCTCTACGACCAATCGCAACTTCGTCGGCCGTATGGGGTCGCCGAAATCGAAGGTCTACCTGGCCAGCCCCGCAACGGCGGCGGCGACGGCCATCACGGGGACGATTACGGATCCGCGCGAGTTTTTAAAAGGGGCGGCGGTTGCAGCGAAGATATAATTGATATCTGTGGCAAAGACATGTTGGCTTACAACGATCCAATGTGGGGAAAGCTGAAGGGCGGGTACAAAGTTCTTTACGATCCGACGCCTGCGCTGAAAAAGTTGGAGCGTGGGATGGATATTGCATCGACTTGGGATGAGCTGTGGCAGGAATTGCATCATCAAGGTGACATTGGAGAGGCTTCTTACGCCGCCGTTCCTCATCTTGTGCGGATACATCAGGCAACTCGTTCTTTGGATTGGAACCTGTACGCCCTGGCTTCGACGATTGAGGTAGAGCGTCATCGAAAGACCAACCCGCCGCTTCCTGATTGGCTTGCCAAAAGTTACCGCGATGCCTGGGCGGGCCTGCTTGAGCTTGCGATTGACGACCTAAAACAAGCGCGAGACGATACATCTACTCAAGCGCTGCTGGGAGCTATCGCGATAGGCAAAGGCATGTTGAAGCTCGGAGCCGCCATTTCAAATTTCACGGACGATGAATTGCTTGAAATTTTAGAGCAGTACAATTCCTGGACTGAGCTTTACAACGAAAATAAATAACTCTTTTCCATTCTACCAAAAGTAAAAACTATGCCTGAATTACCGATTAACTTGAAAGGCTTCGCCCACGTTTACGAACGCGCGCACATCAACACTGACGAGATCATTCCGGCGCGTTACCTGAACGTCCACGAAGAGGCCGAACTGGCCAGGCACGCGATGGAAGACATCGACACCGCCTTCGTCAATCGCGTCCAGCCAGGCGATGTGGTGATCGCGGGCGACAATTTCGGCTGCGGATCGTCGCGCGAACACGCGGTCTGGGCGCTGCGCGGCGCGGGAATTAAGGTCGTCGTCGCCAGGAGCTATGCGCGCATCTTCTTCCGAAACGCCATTAACAACGGATTCCTGGCTATCGAATGTCCGGAGGCTGTGGAGATCGCAAAAACCGGCGATGAGGTAGTGATTGATTTGGCCGCCGGGCGCTTGCGCAATCTGACGAACGGCAAGGAAGCGAGTTTCGTCCCGCTGAGCGACTTCGCTCGCGAGTTGATCGAAGACGGCGGCCTGCTGCCGCACATCCAGAAGAAAGCGAAGAGCGCCGCATAAATTTATCCACGAAGCCGCACGAAGAATCACGAAACCTCTTTCATCTTCTTCGCCCCCATTTGTGTGACTTCGTGGATGATCAACCTTATGAAAATCAGAATTACAGTTCTACCTGGAGACGGCATCGGCGTTGAAGTGACGCGCGAGGCTGTCTCCTGTCTCGAAACAATCGCGAAGAAATTCGGCCACGAATTCGAATTCGGCGAGCAATTGATCGGCGGCGCGGCCCTGGATAAAACGGGCGAGCCGCTGCCCGAAGCCACTTTGCAAGCCTGCCTGGCGAGCGACGCCGTGTTGCTCGGCGCGGTGGGCGCGCCCCAATACGACAACAACCCGCCGAAGCTCAAGCCCGAAACCGGCCTGCTCGGACTGCGCGCCGGGCTCGGCGTCTTCGCCAATCTTCGCCCGGCGTTCCTGCATGGGCCTTTGATCGAGGCTTCGCCGCTCAAGACCGAGATCGTGCGCGGAACCGACCTGTTGATCGTGCGCGAGTTGATGGGCGGCGCGTATTTCGGCCAGCCGCGCGAGTTGACCGAAGAGCGCGGGCTGAACACGATGGCCTACACCGCGCCCGAAGTCGAACGCGTCGCGCGCGTGGCCTTTGAAGCGGCGCGCGTCCGTCGCAAAAAAGTCACTTCAATCGACAAGGCCAACGTGCTCGAAAGCTCGCAACTCTGGCGCAAGGTCGTGACGCGCGTCGCGGCCGATTATCCCGACGTGGCGCTCGAGCACGGCTATGTCGATTCGTGCGCTATGGCGCTGGTGACGCGCCCGACCAGTTACGACGTGATCGTGACTGAGAATTTATTCGGCGACATCTTGAGCGATGAAGCTGCGGTGTTGACCGGGTCGCTAGGAATGCTTCCGTCGGCGAGCATCGGGGGCAAGGTCGGCTTGTATGAGCCTGTTCACGGCTCCGCGCCTGACATCGCCGGTAAAGGCGTCGCCAATCCGCTCGGCGCGATAGCTTCGGCGGCGCTGCTGCTTCGATATACCTGCAAACTCGAACGCGAGGCGAAAGCGCTCGAAGACGCGATTAGTAAGGCTCTGGCCGACGGCTACGGCACGCCCGATCTCAAGAGCCAGCCGAAGCGCGTTAGCGTTACCGAGATGGGTGATGTCGTTCGACGATACATATAATAAAAATGATTTATTTTCTGATAAAAAGTATTAAGTAGACGATATAACGACGATGGCCTATACTGGCATAGCCTGTTTGAGGCAACCAACTTCTTCAGATTGAAAGATCGAATGTCCAATCGTCGTTCCCACTGCGAGCTCGACCTCGCGGCCTTTGGCCGCGAGGCGGAGCTGCGCGTCAGCCGACTTATTCTCAACGTCATTGTAGTAGGCATTATTATCGCGGAAGCGATAATTCCGGCGCGGCTCGCCGATTGGACGGCCTGAAAAAGAGTAAGGCAAAAGATTCCAAATCCCGGCGAGCTGAAAAGGCCGCCGGGATTTTTCATTTTCAGTACCGCGAGCGCGGCGGGGAGAGTCAATTTCACTACCCGACAATCATTATTGTCGGCGTAAACCACGGCTAGAAATCATTCGGGTTCTGATACTGCGCTGCGCGCGTAAGCAAGCGGCGCCAATTATTCGAGGTGAACTTATGAAAATGCGCGGGGCGCGGATACTGCTTGAAGCGCTGCGGTGTGAAAACGTCAAACACATCTTCGGCTATCCCGGCGGCGCAGTGCTTCCGATCTACGACTCGCTCTTCGAGGACAACGAGCTCGTCCATGTGCTGGTGCGCCACGAGCAGGGCGCGGTCCATGCGGCCGAAGGCTATGCGCGCTCGACCGGCAAGCCGGGCGTCGTGCTGGTCACTTCGGGTCCCGGAGCGACGAACGCGGTGA